>CANKLZ010000015.1 GCA_947483795.1 Micrococcales bacterium
ACTCGTGCCCTTCGTGCAGTTAGACCAGAGATTCGTAGCGGTATTACTTTGAACATGACCAACTACCGTGTTGATGATGAGAAGAACCCAGAGCTATTAGAACTTCGTGAGTACTGGGATTCAAACATCAACAAGTGGTGGATGGATGCTCAACTGCATGGAACATATCCTGAGAACCTAGTTGAACTTTATGGTGACAAGCTTTCTAAGGTTGTAAAGCCAGGCGACATGGAAGCGTTAAAGATTGATAGCGAATTCCTTGGCATCAACTATTACTCTGACTCATTCCTAAACACTCCAACTCCTGAACAGGTTGAGAAGAACGAAGGTACCTTCGCATTCCCTATCAACTCAGATGGTACTCCGCCAGGACCTCTAACTGACATGGGTTGGCCTATCACTCCAACTGGTCTTACAGATCTTCTAGTTCGTATTCACAAGGACTGGCCTGAAATCAAGGACATCGCAATTACTGAAAACGGTGTTGCATATGGTGACGAGCCAGATGCTAATGGCGAAGTAAATGATCAACGTCGTGTTGATTACCTAGTTGATCACCTAGTTGCTGTTAGTGATGCAATCGATCAGGGTGTTCCAGTTAAGAGCTATTACTACTGGTCACTTCTAGACAACTTTGAATGGGCTGAAGGATACGCGAAACGTTTTGGTATCGTTTTTGTCAATTTTGAAACATTACAGAGAATCGTGAAACTTTCTGGAACCGTTTACAGTAAGGTTATTGCGACTAACGGCAAATCATTAGAAGTCCTCGCTAAAAAGTAGAGGCATCACGTAAGGGAGGAAGTAGGAATGGGTCCTGCTCCACGCCCTACTTATAGCGTCATTGCCAAAGCCGCAGGCGTTTCAGAAGCTACCGTATCCCGCGTGCTCAACGGTGATGAAAGTGTTCACCCGGATAGAGCCAAACGTGTGCATGAGGCCGTTGACAATCTTGGTTACCGTAAGAACAGAGTTGCCTCAGCTTTAGCTTCAGGTAGATCTGGACTTATCGCAGTAGTAATTGATGATGACGTCTCTGTGTTTAGTGATCCATTCTGGGGAACTGTTACTTCTGGAGTGAGCCGAATTCTCTCTGAAAACGGACTGCACACAGTGCTTATGGTGTCCCCAGTTGGGTCTGTCGATGGTGGTGTGGCTAATTACCTAAAGTCTGGTGAAGTTGATGGTGCAATCTTCTTCGTGCTTCACAGCGATGCACTGGTAAACAATCTCAAGAAGTCCGGCCTACCGATGGTTATTGCAGGCACTCCGCACTCAAGCCTCGACATTCCATTTGTTGACACCGATAACTTTGGTGGAGCATATGCAGCGACCAAACACTTGATAAACCAGAGCTGTAAAAAGATTGCCATTATCACCGGTGACATTGGCACAACAGCAGCGAAGCAACGCCTAGACGGCTATCTCCAAGCCTTCAGAGAAACCGGTGGGGTTCCTGCCAAGGGCCTTATTTGTGAGGGTAACTATTCACTACAAAGCGGTATGGACCACGCTCGACAGCTTTTAGAAACTCATCCAGATGTTGACGGCATCTTTGCTTGTAACGACCTAATGGCTGCGGGAGCTGTAACAGTTCTGCAAGATCTTGGACGTGTGGTCCCTGATGATGTGAAGGTCGTTGGTTTCGATGATGCTGTTATTGCGCAAACCACTCGACCAGCTCTAACTACCATTCGTCAAGATGTAGTGGCTTTGGGTGAAGCTGCCGGTTCGCTAATGATTGCTCAGCTCAATGGCGAAGATGTGAAACCAATCATCACCACTACAGAACTGATAATCAGAGCATCTGCTTAGATAACGAATTGGTAACTACCCGCGAAACCGCTTTCACGAAGTCCTGGTAAAGGATAATCTGCTAATAGGAAGTGTGTGCGCACTCCGAAAGCTAATGGAGTTTCACGCACCTGTATAAATTCCTTTTGCCCTTCGGACACACATTCCGCCTTAGATGAAGGAATAAAAAAATGAACCTAAAGACAAGCAAATTTACTGCATTTGCCTCAACTGTATTGCTATCAATCGTCGGTATTGGAGCAATCTCTGCACCAGCCTACGCAGCTGACTGCCCTTACCCAGTTGAAGATCAGACAACGAACGACAATCCAAAGAACAACATTCGTTTGATCAGTCCTTCTCTTACAGATGACAACTCAATTCGTCGCTACGACTTCGAATCGCAGTTCACAAATGACTGTGACTGGTTCGGTGCAGGTATGCGCTTCAATCAGGTTTATGTTCCATTCGGACTAAAGACCAACCTAGTTTTCCAGGCAACAACTCGAGCCGGAGTCCCTCTAGCAAACACCAAGGTAACTCTTCGTGCTAACAAGGGTTACTCAAACTCAAACGCTGCTGTTCGTGTGAACGGCATCAAGGCGAGACCAGCTCCGTCCAACGCATCTGATGGCGCTAACGTTTTTGCAACTACAGATGTCAACGGAATTGTTAACTTTGTTGTTCAGTCCCCTGATGACTGTGAAGCTTATGGTGGTGTGCTACCTGATGCTCCAGCTAACCCAGGAGCTGACACCCCTAACGATAAGAATGCAGATCCAACTACTGACTGCTTTAGCCAGTTCCTTCCTAGCATCACAGGCGAGAAGACAGACTCTGCAGACTTCCTAGAAATGCACTACTTCAACCCTGAAGCTCTTGACTACACAGCAGCAGATTCAACCATCTCACTTCTTGCTCCAACTCTTAGAGTTGAAGAGACTGAGGCTGGAAAAGCTAACGCTATGGACGTCGATGGCAGACTAGCAACTTACGCACTTGTAGGTTCTAAGCAGGTTATTGCTTTCCAGGCAATGCAGGAAAGTGGCGGCTACGCAAGAAACCAGCCTGTAACAGTTCGAATTAACCTTGCTAACTCAGGTTCAACAGCAAAAACTGCTGCGGGAATCTTTGCTAACACTGGTCTTGCAACTGCAACCAATGCCGATGCAACTAAGACAACTGAAGACCAACTAGTTCTTACTGGAACTACTGATGCTTTCGGTGTTGTTGTATTTACTTTGAACAACACAGACACAACTGCAGGTGCTAAGCCAGCAACTCCGACATCAGCACCAGCTGCTGGATCTAAGTACGCAAGAATCTTTGCAGGAATCACGGGCAAGGCAAACGTTGGAACGGAAGTTGAATTCCACTACTACAAGCCAGTTGTTGTTCTTCCAATCACTGTGTCAGCTGCAGCGTCCGGAAAGAAGATCTCCGTGACCATTAAGAATGCAATTGGGAAGAAATTTACAGTTACTATAACTGGACTGAAGAAAGTCACTGTTAAGCCAACCAAAGCGACACAGGTTTACACATACACAGTAACTAAAGGTTCAAAGACCGTTTCTGTTTCTGCGGACGGAAAAACTCTTACTAAGAAGTTCAGCATCAAGTAGTTTCTCCTTAAAGATAAAAAACCGGTTACCTAATAAGTAACCGGTTTTTTACTTGAGAACTACTTAACTAAATCTCCAATAGAGTTAAGAATCTCATTTGGTCTGAATGGATACTTGTTGATCTCTGCATCATCAGCAATACCGGTTAGAACTAGAACTGTGTGCAGACCAGCTTCGATACCAGCAACGATGTCGGTGTCCATACGGTCACCAATCATTCCTGTGGTTTCTGAGTGAGCGTTGATCTTGTTCATCGCTGATCTAAACATCATTGGGTTTGGCTTGCCAACGATGTATGGCTCGCGTCCAGTTGCTTTTGTAATTAGAGCTGCGACAGAACCTGTTGCCGGAAGAACACCATCAGCACTTGGACCTGTTGCATCTGGGTTCGTAGCAATAAACCTTGCACCATTGTTGATAAGTCTGATTGCCTTGGTAAGTGAATCAAAGTTGAAGTTTCTAGACTCACCTAGAACGACATAGTCAGGGTTCACATCAGTCATGATGTAACCAATCTCGTGCATAGCGGTAGTGAGACCTGCTTCACCTAATACATATGCAGAGCCTTTAGGTTTCTGGGAAGCAATGAAGTCAGCTGTTGCTAGAGCGCTTGTCCAGATGGCATCCTCATGGATGTCTAGACCTGTGGATCTAAGCCTTGCTGAAAGGTCCCTAGGGGTATAGATGGAGTTGTTGGTCAGCACCAGGAACCTAAGCCCCTCTGCTTTCCACTGCTTCAATACTTCAGCAGCTCCAGGAAGTGCTCTACCTTCGTGCACTAGCACGCCATCCATGTCGGTTAGCCAACATTCAATTTTTCTACGTTCACCCATGGTTAGAGTTTACCTTTAGCAAAGTTAGGCTTGAGTAGATGACAGACCAAGAACAACCAAACAACCCAAGTCATGAACTGACTACTTGGGGAGTAGGCCCATGGCTCGGAGACCTACCTGAAGGTTATGACCACCCAGAATCAATCTATGACCCTGAGTTACTAGCTCACGGCGATACTAGGAATGTCGTGGATAAGTACCGATATTGGAAGATGGAAGCCATTGTGGCTGATCTAGACACCAAACGTCACCCTTTCCACGTAGCTATTGAGAACTGGCAACATGATCTAAACATCGGCTCAATCGTCCGTAATGCCAATGCTTTCCTAGCTCAAGAAGTTCACATCATCGGCAATAAGCGTTGGAATAGACGAGGAGCTATGGTTACCGACCGGTACCAACACATCAGACACCATGAAACGGTTGAAGAGTTCCTAGTTTGGGCTAAGCAAGAGAACCTACCCATCATTGCCATAGACAATGTCCCAGGCTGCCAAAAGATCGAGCTATACAAACTCCCTGAATCCTGCGTATTCCTATTCGGACAAGAAGGCCCAGGGCTTACCGAACAAGCCATCGAAGCAAGCGATGTAGTCCTAGAGATAACCCAGTTCGGCTCTACCAGGTCCATAAACGCCTCAGCTGCAGCCGCTATAACCATGCACGCATGGGTCCAGCAACACGTCTTTAGCGGTAAGTAAAAACTAACAAGCATGTTCCCATAAGGGTATTATTACCTAACAGGAGGGGCCTCATGGCAGAAAAGAAACCCAATCGTTTGCGTGAACAAGCTAAGAAAGTTAACACCGCTGTTCAACAAAAGCGTCGAGACTGGTTAGACAGCAACTACCAGGCTAAAAGAGTTGAAGCAGTAGCGCTGCTCGGAAAAATCCGAGACACAAACCCAAAGTTTAGCCCGGTCGATGTGCTTGGTCATTTGGAATCCACTTTAGTCAAGGCAGAGAAGAATTCAGGATTTCATTCCTCAGAGTTTGCAAATGCTGCTGCCATGTATGTCTTGGTCTCATTCGAAGTTAGACAGCTAGATACGAGTGCAGGAACAGAACACCAAAAGCTCGTAGACCTAATTACCTCAATCGATAACGGTCTGGTTAATGGAACGCGCAAAGCACTTGGTGTGGCGATCGGTTTAGCAGCGTTCTTTTTACCAGCAACTAAAGCGGGTAAAGCAATTGCCGTGGGTGTAGCGGCAGTCGCTAAAGCAACCCCAGTAGCCAAAAAAGCACAGGAAATTCTAGACGTATCCAAGATCCTGATTACCAGGACAAATGAGGTCCTAGGAGCAGCACCAGTGAAGTGGCACACTGACCGTGCAAAGCCAGGAACGTTCAAGCGCCTACTAGCAGCATTGAGAAATAAGCCTTAACTCCCCTTTTATTGGGAAATCAAAGGCCGGCTGTTAAGTCATTAGCAGGACTTTTCGCGCGCATGGATAGTCCAAGTTCTCTTCGGATAAACTTATAATGTGCTTCTTGGACCAACGTCCCCTGAATTAGAAACGAGATTGCCTTGCCTGCATTTGTGATCATTGGCGCTCAGTGGGGCGATGAGGGCAAGGGTAAAGCTACCGATCTGCTAGCTGAACATATTGAATATGTTGTGAAGTTCAATGGTGGCAACAATGCAGGCCACACTGTTGTAATCGGTCATGAAAAATATGCACTGCACCTACTGCCTTCAGGTATTTTGACCCCAGGCGTTATTCCGGTTATCAGCAACGGTGTTGTAATCGATCTCCACGTTCTGTTTGAAGAACTTGACGCTTTGAATGCTCGTGACATTGACACCAGTCGCTTGCGTGTTTCAGCTAACGCACATGTCATTACTCCTTATCACGTTTCCCTTGATAAAACAGCCGAGCGCTTCTTAGGTAAGAGAGCTATCGGCACTACTGGTCGAGGTATTGGCCCAACATATGCTGACAAGATCAACCGTGTAGGTATTCGTATTCAAGATTTGTTTGATGAGTCGATTCTTCGCCAAAAGGTTGAGGCTGCTTTGGTTCAGAAGAACCAACTACTGACCAAGGTCTATAACCGCTCGGCTATCCGAGTAGAAGAGATTGTTAGCGAACTGCTTTCGTACACAGAACGACTTCGCCCGATGGTTGCTGACACAGCACTCGAATTACACCAGGCAATCGAAGCCGGCAAGAATGTGCTCTTCGAAGGCGGACAGGCAACCATGCTTGATGTTGACCACGGAACCTATCCGTTCGTTACTTCATCAAACGCCACTGCTGGTGGAGCTGCAACCGGATCTGGTATTGGCCCTGGACTATTTCAAAATGTGATTGGAATTGTTAAGGCATACACAACCCGAGTTGGTGCAGGACCTTTCCCTACTGAACTCTTTGACGAGTGGGGTGAGCTACTTCGTAAAACTGGTCACGAGTATGGAACAACAACTGGTCGTCCTCGTCGCTGTGGCTGGTATGACGCTCCTATTGCGAGATACTCTGCTCGTATCAACGGCCTTACTGATTTCGTATTAACCAAGCTAGATGTTTTAACTGGAATTAAAGAAATTCCTGTTTGTGTAGCCTACGAAGTTGATGGTAGGAGAGTGGAAGAAGTTCCTGTTTCACAATCCGATTTCCACCACGCAATTCCAATTTATGAAAACTTCCCAGGCTGGGAAGAAGACATCACCGGTTGCAGAACATTCGAAGATCTTCCTAAGAATGCTCAGGATTACGTAAGAGCTTTAGAGAAGATGAGCAACTGTCGTATCTCAGCTATCGGTGTTGGCCCAGCTCGCGATGCAACTATCGTGTTGCACGACATGCTTGGCTAATACTCGCCCTCGTCAGCGTTGTAAGACTCATTGCCCTCGTAATACATAGCGGCAGCATTTTCAATTTCAGGATCTGGCTCAACAACGGGGGCTGCCGGTTGAGCATCTGGTTTCAGAATGTAAGCTGCTGCTGCACCTGCCGCGGCAGCAGCGATAACGGAAGATGTGCCATTCCTGTCATCAAATGGTCTTCCATTTGGTTGGTGGTGATGGACGATGTCGTCTTCTGTAATACCGTCACGTTGGTTGAACGCTGCATTGCGTCGCTTGATTCGCTCAGGGTCTTTGAGAGCTGATTGTTTACTGCCATTCCAAAGTCCTAGCAGGACAACTATGACGAAGCCAAAAAGCATGGTGCAAAATATTGCGGGATACTGAATTAGGAAACCTAAGCCTAGAGCTACCGCGAAGACTGAGAAGAAACCAATAAGTAGGGCTTTCATTCGAGTGTTACCACCCTCTCTTTTTAAGGTAATTCCAGATAAGTACAAAAGGTAGTCCCGCCAATAAGACAAAAAGCAAAGGTGGAAAAGAGATCGCACTCATGATTGCGATAGTCCATACAAAGAACCAAAAACAACCCTTTAGCAAACCGCCCATTTGGTGACCCTAACTGTCAGTAAGTCAAAACCATAGCGGATACCTAGGACAATAGAGTCATGCAAGATTTTGATGATTCGCAGGAAGACCAGGTAAGGCTCAACCCGCCTGCAGGTAGGCCTAGTTTGGTTGGTGTCTTGTATTACCCAGACATCTTGGACCTTAGATATGCAGGCTATGAGCTTGAGCGCTTTGAGGGCTTGCTTCTAGCTATGGATTCAGCCACCTTCAGAAGAGCATTGGCTATAACCAGCATGCTGCACCGATCAGACTCTTCCCCTATTTGGAATGCTAAACGCGCTTACCAAGTTGAACTTCTCGTTTTAGATACCTTGCATGAATATGGTCTAGCTCAAGTGCCCCAACTCCTGCGAAGAGTTCTAGGCAGAGTATTCGAAGATGAAACTCAGAACTTTCTAACTATCGACTTAGTGACAGTCTTCTATTGGGCTTGTCTTGCTCAAGTGGCCGATGACTATACCTGGCGTGAACCAAGACTTGCTGAGTGGTCAGAGTATTTGAGTTATCCGGTTAGATCAGTCTTTGGTTTGTCTGAACTGTTTAAGTTAGTAGAACTGTAAATTGGGACGATTTGAAAGTTGTGGCTACAGGTGACTAAGACAGGCCTAGACACAAATTTTGATGACATCTCACATTTGAACTTTAACGTTACTTGCGACTACATGGACTGTGGGGAGAAAGCTACGCACAGACTGATTTGTGCCCTATGTCCACAATTTGAATTCATGTGTCTAGCACACGCTCAGAACGCAATTGATTCCCCAAAGGGTAGCTGGATCGTATTCGATAAATCTTGCCGGCATCGAGTGGATTTGTACGACTGCCGCAAAGAACTTATTTAGCAGCTATCTCAAGCAATCCTGCTAGCCTGCTAACTGCTTTAACCTCAGCAACTGAATTGAATTGACTCTCCAGCAAGGTTTCACTGAAGACTAAGTAACAGGTTGCTTTTGCGCGACTGATAGCTACATTCAACCTATTTCGGTCGAGCAAAAACTCCAGCCCTCGAGGTGCATCCATGCTAGAGGAGGCCGCAAAACTGTATACAACTGCTAAACCTTCACGTCCCTGGAACCTATCTACTGTCCCAACTAGAACCGCTTCAAACCCTGCCTCATCAAGCATTCTTCTGAGCAAATCAACTTGAGCGTTATAGGCTGCGACAACTAAAACATTGGAGGGATCCTCTTTACCGTGCAACAGACTTACAAGTTCAATCACTTTATTAGCTTCTTCTTCGCTTGAAGTCGAGTTTCCCAAATGGGGAACTGGTACCGCAACGAGGCCATGTGCATGACCTGCGATTTCGTATTTAGAGGTCGATGGATGTGAACGGAGCTTTCCTTCATAAGCCAACCAACTCACGGCATGGTTTACTTCTGGATGCAACCTTCTTGTTACTTCAACAAAATAACCCATGTTTGACGGAAGAATGGAATGCTCTCCCATGTAATGCCCGAGAGCAGAGTTCTCAACTCCGCCGGGGTGAACTGCAGTTACAACTTGTGCAAGCTGTTGAGGATCACCCATGAGCACCAAGTTGTCGGCAATGCTGCTAATAGCCATACAGTCGACAAGTGAATACTGAGCCGCTTCGTCAATGAACAAATAGTCAAGTCGGTGTTCACGTACATCCCTATTGCTAAAGAAGAAGCTAGTTCCACCAACTACATAAGGACCAATCTGGTTCTTCATCCACGTAACCACAGGCCCATTGCTTCTTCTGGTCACCCATTCGCGATCTTCGCCTTCGTCTTGCTTCTTGATTATTTGCTCTGGATCTACACCTGCTTCGATACATGCTTCAAGTAGGTTTTCAATGGCGGAGTGAGAGTTTGCAGTTACTCCAACTCGTTTTCCAGCCTTGATTAGCTCCGCGATAGTTCTTGACCCCAAGTATGTTTTGCCCGACCCAGGAGGTCCTTGAATTGCCAATACGGAGTGGTTTAGAGCCTTTACAGCTGAGACCACAGCTGGTAGAAAGTCATCTGGGTTGGCCTTTGGTAGCTCGGGGATTCCAGCCAATTTTGGCTGCCTGCGCATGAGCAAGTCCATAATGGCAGGCGTATCAGGAGCAGGATTTAGAGGAGTCTTCCATTCCTCTGCTATTTCGTTTGCCAGTTTTAGCAACGCAGATTGCTTGGATGTTGTTGGGATGTGTGTCTTATTGATTAGAGCATCAGGTATGTGCGCATCTGACCCTTTCGAGATAGCTCTCGTGAAAGTAACTTCACTGCCCTGTACGGAAACAATCCTGCCAAAGTCACGACTTTGACGGTTACCCTCTCCTCGGTAGCGAACTACAATCTCTTGGTCTTCTTTGGGAACATACAAGTCGTCTTCTGGAAGAAGAGCGTTGTAGGTAACTTGAGTGTAGGTACTGTCATCCGCACGACGGGTCTTAGTCTCACGACCAACCTCAACTACTTCCGAAATACTCGCAGCAGATCTATCTCCCTCTAGTGCCTCTTCATCCATCAGCACCTTGATTGCAATGTCAGCCCAAAACATAACCTCTTCACGCTTGTAAAAGAGAATCGAATGAGTTATGGCGAGCCAAATCTGAGCCCTGTAATCAGCTTGGGGGTCTTTACCCCAATCCCAATCGGCGACTTTATCAAATAACTCTTTGGTTTGAGCTTGAAGCTCAACTAGCTCTTGCTCGCTCTTACTTGGCCTTCTATCGGGTCCCTCCGTATCTGAATCGCCAGGTTCAGGAAGTCCATATTTTGAACTTGCTCCTGGCATTGATTCAAGCCATCTATATAACTCTCGAGTGGACCAAACATCTTCCAAATTGTAGAGACGCAGCTCAGAATAGATTTTTGCCGCGTCAGCCGCGATAATCTGTCGTTGCATCTCAGCTAAAGACAGGTCATTACTCAGTGCCTCTAGCTCACGCCATCTGTCGTATTCGTCAATACTGGCAGATGCTTTTTGAACATCGGAAGACCTCACAAACTTGTAATGCCTTTCCAGTTTCTTGATGGAGTAACTTTCCTCACCAATAATCATTGAGTTTCGAACAATGTTGAACATGTCAACTAATCTCCCATTAGCAATTAGCCAAGAAACTTCTTGTTCATAAATTCCATGTCTCATTGCCAAGCGCTTGAGTGCTGTAACTTCATAACTTGCATAGTGGTAGATGTGAGCTTCAGAGTCTTCCTCCATACGCTTCATAGCCCAATCCATAAATCCAGCAAAGGCTACTTTCTCACTCACTCGATCGTGGGCCCAAAACTCTGTGAACAGGTCGTCCCGTGGCTCTTCCTCATTGGTTCCAGTTCCCCAGTCATAGTTCCCAAATAGGTATTCCAACCCACCCCGTTCAACAAAATAGGGAAAACCTTCAAAGTCGAAAAACACGTCCAGCCGAGAACGAGGTGGTAAGTATTGAATCATCGGATCCGGTAGGAGTCGATGAACAGGTTTGCCGGTTACTAGAGACTCCACTTGCGCAGACGCTTGCTGGCGAATCTTGTCGAATGTTTCTTGCGTCATGCGATAAGGACGCTTATCTTCAGATGCTGCTGCCAAAGAACCCATCGTTGTGATACCGACGGTCGATAACCTGCCTATTTGGGCTTGTGTAATATTTGCGACCTGAACTAGATCATCAGTTGCCTTGCGATCATCTTTGCAAAGATCTGGATATTCACAAATATCACAATTCTGCTTAGAAGCACAATGCCATAGCAATGATGATGCCTGAAATTTCTCTAATTCACTTGCGTTCTTTGATTGCTCGGCAAATTCGATAACCTCGGCTATTTTTTTGCGAGCCAAACGCATCGCTGGAACAATCTCTATTTCTTCGAAACTTTCAGTGGTTCTAGAGCCGAGAACTAGACCGTGACGTTCACCCTCAGCCTTTAAACCCAATTCATCTAGCGCATCAACATACAGGCCAACTTGCAGAAGGTACGCAGGCTTAGCCTGACCTCCATACTTTGCATCCCAAACTGTGTATTTGTGTTCAGAATCACTTCCTGCGCGCTCTATGCTCTTCTGCGCTGTGAGCTTGCCGTCAACAAACAGCAGTTGCCAATCTTTATGAACCAAAAAGTCAGGGCGACCACTAAAAAGTGTTCGTTCATATTGACGCTTGAGCCCACCCTGATAAATAACGGGAATTCCGGCTTTCATAAGTTCGATGGTTTGAGCCATGTCACCGTCGGTTTCTGGCCTACCTACTACGTCATTGCCAACAGAAGAGATTAGCTCTTGGATGAGAGCGTCTTCGAAGATCACACCATACTTCTGAGCAAGGGACTGGTCCTCCCCTTCTGCTTTTGCTCGGGCTATTTCGTCCTCATAAGGCTGCAGCTTCGCCAAAACACTTTGTACCTCTAAAGTCCGGGCTACGGAGATTAGATTGCAGTGCTCACAAGAGGATGCACGCATAAGGTCTCTAGTGTTGAAGGACCAAAGAGAAGAAGGTGTTAGATACATAGCCCGCCTAAATAGTCATGTTTTTATTGTGCCAGTAAGAGGTGACATTTACGGGCAAATCAGAACAGACATAATTGCGTCTTGCTGAATCGACTGCCCGTAATAGTGGACAGGCCAGCAACTGGGCAGTATTTGATTAAATCAAAATAACATCGGTCTTTAGGCTTTGCCGAGAGAGAGCTAGAGGCAACCCTGCAAATTAGGCAGGAATGGTTCATCCAGCAGCGGGGTGTTTACTTATGGAATCAACTTAGACACTGTCGTTCTAGTGACTGTGTTGTAACCGACCTTTTGAGCTATTACCTTGAAGGCAATAGTGTGTCCACGATCAGCTTCTGTTAGCTGGTAGGTAGCTTCAGTTTCAGTAGCTATCTCAACACCGTCTCGTAGCCAACTGTAAGAAACTGTTACTCCAGCATCCCAAGCACCTGACCTAGCTTGAATCAAAGCACCAGGCTTTAGAGAAGTCCACGCCAAACCAACCTTAGGCTGACGACGTAATTCTCCTAAAGCAACAACACTAGAGTTACTTTCCAAACAAGCTGTCTCATATGAAGGCTTAGAACCACAAACCTCAAAAGTAACAGTCGAATTCGCGTCATCTGCACCTAGAACATACTTACGTTCAGTAGCACCTTCAATAGCAACACCATCACGAAGCCACTGATAAGAGTAAGAAACTCTAGAACCCATTGAAGTCACAGAAGCAGAAAGAACAGAGCCAACCTTAGATTTACCCTTCACTACAGGAGCAACCAGCCTAGGCAAGGTCTTTTTTTCAACAACTGGGGAGGGGGGTAAGTTGAACTCAACTACTGACCATAGTCCATTACAATTGCAATAGTCATTCCAAGTGCCATCTGGACGAATTACGGCAAAATCTTCTGCCCCATTCCCATAATTATTTGGTTCACCTGCGAGCCAGTTTGTGTAGCTAAGGCTTTGGCCGACCTCCAAGCCTGAACTGAATTTGAAGTCTGGCCAGTTGGCAGCCTTCGCACCAAACCAAGCGTGATCTACTTCCCACCTAACCGACTTTTCGGCTAGAAGGGAGGCTATGAAATCATTCTCGGTTTTTGAGGTAATGTTTGCAAGATGCCCAGTGTTGTCTCGGAATCTCATGGACGCTGCTTGAGCAGCTGCAGTTTCCCAATTAGTTCGATTCATGTTTAGGGAGTAATAACTTGATGTTCCGGGCAAGTTGACAACTGCATCTCCAGAACTCGAAAACAATCCGGGCGAAGAACTAACTGGAATATTAAGTTGACCCCATGTGTTGTCACCGTAGCAAACTAAATTGCCACTAGTCTGGACTGCACATGCATGCCTTAAACCAGCGGCTACTTGCCTGAACCGTCTATCATCTTGTGCCCAGAAAGAGTTTAAAGAGGCCCGGTTGAATCCCCAGCATTCAACTTCACCGTTTATAGATACCGCGCATGTATTCCAAGGACCAGAACTCACTTGGGTGTATTTGCCTGCTTCAGTAGTGAGATTTGCTGGCCCTGAATCCCACCAAACTCCCCAGCAAAGCAATTGACCGTTAGTTTTCAATGCACAGACGTGTTCCGAGCCCGTGCTGATTTGGGCTACATCCTCTAGGCCTGCGGGCACTGCTAGTTGTCCGGAGAAATTGCTCCCCCAACATCTCACAGTTTTTTCTTCTGTTATCGCACAGGTGTTCCACTGGCCTGCGCTAACCTGCCTGACGGGTCCAAGATTGGTTGGGACGGAGACTTGTCCAGAATTATTCCGACCCCAGCATCGCAAAAGAGAGTACTCATTGATTGCGCAGGTATGCTTACCGCCTGCGTCCAACTGTCGAACTTTACCAATATCTGTGGGCACGTTCGTTTGCCCCGAATCGTTGCTTCCCCAACATCTAACAGCCCCAGATTCAGTCACTGCACAGGAATGGTCGAAGAATGAATCCCCTCCTAGAGAAACTTGACTGACTTTCCCTATATCCTCAGGCACGGAAATTGCACCAGAAGAGCTGAACCCCCAACAACTAACATATTTGTCGCTGTTGATTGCGCAACTGTGATAATCCTGAGCGCTGATTTCCATTGACGGCGTTTCGTCGGCCACAGCTCCTGCTGAATAGAAAATCAACGATGACAATGTTAGTAGTAGAGAAGATAGTAGTGAAATATTCTTCGTCACGAAAACTCCTTCTTAGGGTGGTTCTGGATCTTGTCTGGCCGGTGTCCTTGTACTAATGTCGCCTGCCGCTAAATCTTTAGGCTGAAACTGTATCCAAATGGATAATACAGCACTTTTCTTGTAAATCAATTTAATCAGCCAACCTTACCCCCTAAGAGAAGTTCCTAAAATCGGAAGCTGTGCGGCACGGACAGGCTTGTTGGAAGCCCGCTAACGGGTGACTCTAATCAACAACCCTGAGTTGCCTGTGGGGCGTAGCCAGCGCGCACGGGACAACGACCATCTAGATTCAGTTAGTCGGAACTGAACCGTATCCACCTGAGCTGTAGTAGCGAACATAGTCAATGTTGAAGGTGGCTTTGTTGTATCCAGCTTGGATTCCGCCACCGTAGCTTCCACCCATAGCGAGGTTGAAGATGATGTACATCTTTGGATCTAGTCCAGTTGCACTAGGACCAAAAGGCCAGTAGGTAAGACCAGTGTCACTCTTCTTTACAACCAATACCTGACGGTCATCAATGTAGAACTTGACCTCGTTTGGCAGCCAGAGCATTCCATAGGTATGGAAACCTTGAGACAGAGCAACAGGGTTGTTTAGCGCACCCGACTTGTATTGGTGATTACCAGATGGATTGCGGTAGTGCACAGCTGAAGTGTTTATGAATGGGCTATTACCCGCATACTCCATTACATCTAGCTCTCCACACAGAGGCCAACCAACAGTGTTGATGTTGGTTCCTAGAGTCCAGAATGCTGGCCAGGTTCCTCCACCTGTTGGCATCTTTAGTCGAGCTTCGAAGTATCCATAACCGAAGTGCTTCTTACCAAAAGAAGTGAACTTACCGCTGGTCCAAGTCTTGTTGCTTAAACAGCTTGGGTCACCAGCAGCAGTGGAAGACGTGATGATCATCGAGCCATTGCCATCTTGCTTGTTAGCGCAAGCAGCATATGACTGTGACTCCCCATTACCCCAACCACAACCAGCGGCTGTGTTACAGCCATCTCCGATATCTGGTCCCCAGTTAGAACTTGTTGGACCAGACCCAGCAGCTGAGTTAAATTCATCGGACCAAAGTAGTTTCTTATCGGTTGGGCCACCTATAACTTCACCTGGGGTTGTGCCACCGCCTCCGCCAGAAGAACCACCGGCAGGAAGACTGTATTCAAGGTTTGTGATGTCAATTACGTCTTTTTCTAGATCGGTAATCCAAGCTGCAATCTGTGTGTATCTTCCAGCTTTAGCAACAGTGTCTAGACCGATGATGTCAAAACTTACAACACCTTTAGAGTCTGTAGTTCCAGTTACAAGAATTTGATCTAGTGGAGTTCTATCTACTCCGTTAGAAGTTAGAGTTCCAACTCTTACTGAAGCGGTTGATCCACCGTGGCGTTTACCAACACTTAGGTTGATCGTTTTATTAGGTGTTGGTCTGCCAAGACTGTCAGTAACTAGGTAACTGACTTTAGTTGTTGACTGCACAGCTACTTGAGCGATTCGAGCTCTAAGCCCTGGTGTGTACCACTTGTTAGCTACCCAAGCGTTGGCATCAGCGAATCTGTTGAATGAGTTGCTGTCATCAAAAGTTGTCTGTCTTATTGTCCAAGGGCCAACGTAATTGACTACAGGTGGCACGACAACTGGTGGTTGGATGATTGAGGTTAAACCGATGAATACAGATTTAGAAACAGTTTTAGCGCTTAGGTAGTTCGCCGTGCTCGGGCTAGATGCACGGATAGTACAAGTTCCAACTTTGATTGCAGTAACTTTTTTACCTGAGATTGTGCAATAGCGAGTAGTTGTTGAGGTGAGTGTAGTTACACCAGCTGTTTCAGTAGTTGTTATATCAACTGTTGGGTTGGCCATCGACAACCAACCGAAGTCTGAAATTGTTAGAACGTTATCAGCTTTGTAGATACTAAAAGACTTAGTGACTGTTCGAGCAGGTTTATGGGTAGTGGTGCCCGGGTTTGTTGCAGTGATTCTACACACACCAGCACTCAAAATTCTTACAACAGAATTGGTGATTACGGTACAGATTGTTGGAGTCGTTGACTCTGCTGTTGTCACACCAGCGCTTTGACTTATTTGAAGAGGAACATCTGCACTACCAAAGGTTGTTCTCGGCAAAGTAGGGAAGGTTATGGTGGCTGTCGGGATGGTAGCTGACTGAGCCTGCACGTTTGCAGAAAGGCCAATAAGTATTGCCATAGCCGCGCTGATTACGTGCTTTAAAGATATCTTCATGTCTTTAGACTATCGGGGCAGTCTGATTTGAGAAACCGCTTTCACGGAATACAGAAAACTACCAGTAAAGGGAAATTGCAGCTTTTTGGGGCTATAAGGAGCAATTATGACTGTAATCAGCCAAAAAATTCAGGAATTGTTGCACCATGAGTGGCCTTCAGCTCTTCAATGCTCCAGGTAGCTAGATCTTGAATCTCGAGTTGACCCGATGCATCGGTAACACCGATTCTTAGAACTGGGATTCCTCTCGCTTCACAAAGACCTACGAACTTAACGTCGTCCTCTCTACCAACTGAAACAATTACTCTGGCTGTAGATTCTGAGAAGAGAGCTGCTGTTAGATCAACTCGGTCTCTTTCAGTTATCTCGTTAAGCCAAATTCTTGCACCCATACCAAAACGCAGCGTACTTTCAACTAAAGTCTGAGCAAGACCACCTTCAGATAGGTCATGAGTTGAAGCCAGTAACCCTTGAAGAGAGGCACCTTGAAGCAATTCAGCAAGAGCTTTCTCTGCTGCAAGATCTACTACTGGTGGTTTACCACCTAGGTGATCATGAATGACTTCTGACCAGACTGAACCATCCAGTTCATCTCTGGTAATACCTAGAAGGTAAATGTTGTTCCCTGCATCTTGCCAACCTGAAGGAATTCTTCTGGCAACATCATCGATAACACCGAGAACACCAACTACAGGTGTTGGGTGAATAGCAATGTCTCCTGTTTGGTTATAGAAGGAGACGTTACCTCCTGTAACAGGAATGCCTAGTTCCAAACAACCATCGGCAAGACCAGCTGTTGCTTGTTTGAATTGCCACATTACTTCTGGGTTCTCTGGTGAACCAAAGTTTAGACAGTTAGTAACAGCTACAGGAACAGCACCTGAAGAAGCAACATTTCTATAAGCTTCAGCGAGAGCTAACTTTGCACCATTATATGGATCTAGCTGGCAGTATCTACCGTTAGCATCTGTTGCTATTGCAACACCTAAACCAGTCTCTTCGGAGACTCTAACCATTCCTGAATCATCAGGCATAGCAAGTGCTGTGTTGCCACCAACGTAGTGATCGTATTGATCGGTGATCCAACTCTTGGAGGCTTGGTTTGGTGAGGAAATTATTTGAACTAACTCTTCGGCAAGATCACTTGCTTCGTTTGAACGCTTGAGATTAGCGTTCTTGACTGAGTTGTTGTTCAAACTGTCTTGCCAAACTGGATATGAAACTGGCCTCTCATAGACAGGCCCATCGTGGGCAACTGATCTAGGAGGAACGTTAACAATCTCTTCTTTACCCCAGTTGATATACAGCCTTGGTTCTCTGATTACTTCACCTAGAACACTGAACTCAACTTCATATTTGTTCACAATGGCTGTGAAGGCTTTCAGATCTTTCTTAGGGACAATAGCCATCATGCGCTCTTGGGATTCACTCATCAGAATTTCTTCAGGAGTTAGTGACTCATCTCTAAGAAGAACTTCCTTGAGTTGCACTCGCATACCCGCTTGACCATTAGATGCAAGCTCACTTGTTGCACAAGACAAACCTGCTCCACCTAGGTCTTGAATACCAGCAACGACTTTGGCTGCATAGAGTTCAAGACAGCATTCAATCAGAACCTTTTCTGCAAAAGGATCTCCAACTTGAACAGCTGGTCTTCTTGAAGGTCCATCAGCATCAAATGTCTCAGAGGCCAATACAGATACTCCACCGATACCATCAGCACCTGTTCTTGCACCAAACAGAATTACAAGATCGCCTGGGTTAGAAGCTTTTGCTAGCTTTAGATCTTCGTGACGCAAGGCACCAACAGATAGTGCATTAACCAACGGGTTACCTTGATAAACCTTGTCGAATACTGTTTCGCCACCGATGTTTGGAAGACCTAAACAGTTACCGTAAAAACTGATTCCTGAGACGACACCGTTAACTACACGAGCAGTGTCAGGGTTACTTACTGCACCAAATCTAAGTTGATCCATAATTGCGATAGGTCTTGCACCCATAGTAAGAATGTCTCTAACGATTCCACCAACACCGGTAGCAGCACCTTGGAATGGTTCGATGTAACTTGGGTGGTTGTGCGATTCCACTTTGAATGTGACAGCCCAGCCTTCACCGATGTCAACCACACCTGCGTTCTCACCCATACCTACCATAAGGTTCTTAGTCATCTCTGGTGTGACCTTCTCACCAAACTGACGAAGATATATCTTTGAGCTCTTATATGAGCAGTGTTCAGACCACATAACTGAATACATCGCTAGTTCAGCGCTGGTTGGTCTTCTCCCAAGAATTACTTTGATGCGGTCATACTCTTCTTGCTTGAGCCCTAGTTCTTTCCAAGGCTGTTCCTTCTCAGGTGTCTTCTTAGCATTCTTAGTTGTGTCAACAGTTGAAACAATCTTTGCCATTAGGAGTTAACCACCTGGTTCAATACAGATGTGAAGAAGGTAAGTCCGTCAATACCACTTCTCATCGCAAGAGGGGTATCCGGACCAAAGCCTGGTTCAACAGCATGCTCAGGGTGAGGCATAAGACCTACAACATTGCCGCGCTCATTACGAAGACCTGCAATGTTGTTTACTGATCCATTTGGATTTACTTCGCTATACCGGAAAGCGATAAGCCCATCACCTTCAAGACGCTTTAGTGTTTCATCGTCAGCGATATAGCCACCTTCACCATTCTTTAGCGGGATGGTGATTTCTTGACCTAGTTTGAAACCATTGGTCCAAGGAGTATCAACATTTTCGACAATTAGTTTCTGATCACGGCAGATGAAGTGCTGGTTTTCATTTCTAATTAGTCCACCAGGAAGTAAGTGCGATTCAACTAGCACCTGAAAGCCATTGCAAATACCTAGTACAGGCATTCCACCGTTAGCTGCATCAATGATGCTTTCCATAACTGGGGCTTGAGCTGCAATAGCTCCACAGCGTAGGTAATCACCAAAACTAAACCCCCCAGGTAAAACAACTGCATCCACTGAATGCAAGTTAGCATCTGCATGCCAAAGGCTTACTACTTCGCCACCTGCAATACGAACTGCTCTTTGAGCATCGCGATCATCTAGAGTGCCAGGGAATGTAACAACACCTATCTTCATGAAGATTAGTTCTCCACTGTGACAGAGATAACATCTTCGATGACTCCATTAGATAGGAAATCGGCGGCTATCTGCTTAGCAGCTTCAACTTCTGCATCGGTTGGAGTACTTGCATAGTGAAGCTCAATGCGCTTGCCGATCCGAACGTTAGAGATCTCGGCGTGCCCTTTGCGCTGAAGAGCGTTTGCAACTGCCTTACCGGCTGGGTCTAGTAGGTCTGCTTTAGGCATGACTTCAACGATGATTTTTGGCACAGATATGCTCCCGAAGCTCGGTGGGTCTAGTGAATTACTTGTTTTTCGCCCGCCGGCGTCACCGTTGGCGGGTGCGAACAGGTCTAGTTTATCTGGCTAGGAGAGAAATCAGTTGAGCATACTTATCGGTTGTCTGCTCAACTATCTCTGCAGGTAACTCAGGAGGAGTTTTTCCAGAAGCAGGGTCCCAGTTATCCGCTAACCAGTTGCGCACCTGCTGTTTATCAAAGCTCTCTTTGCGATCACCAGATAGCCAGGCTTGCTCCGACCAGTAACGGCTGGAGTCAGGGGTTAGTACTTCATCGCCCAGGGTGATTTCTCCGGTTGCGGGGTTGATGCCAAATTCAAACTTGGTGTCAGCCAAGATAAGTCCTGCTTTGTGTGAGAGTTCACTTGCCTTCGCAAAGATTTCAAGGCTTAGGGTCTTGAGTGCTTCAGCATTGTCTTTGCCGATTAGTTCAATAACTCTTTCGAATGTGATGTTCTCATCTTTATCGCCTAGTTCTGCTTTGAAGGCAGGAGTGAAGATTGGGTCAGGTAACTTGTCGCCAAAGGCTAAACCTTGAGGTAACTTGTTTCCACAGATCTCACCGGTAGACAGGTAGTCCTTATAGCCAGAACCTGATATGTATCCACGAACTACACATTCGATGGGGAACATGTCTAGCTTCTTACAAACCATTGCTCTGCCAGCTACTTCTTCAGGAACAGAAACATCATGGCTGATGTGGTTAGGAACTTCAAGGCGATCAAACCACCAGTTAGTAAGAGAGGTGAGGTATTCACCTTTATTAGGAATCTCAGGAGAAAGGATTGTGTCAAAAGCACTTATACGGTCACTTGCTACGACAAGTATTAGATGTGAGAGAGATGAATCATCTGATTCGTATAGGTCGCGAACCTTACCGCTATATACGTGGTGCCAACCAGGGATTACTTTAGTCATCAGCTCCCTCATCTACCTTGAGAGCAATATCTGTTCTGTAATGGGAACCTTCCAGCTTTATGTTTTCGATGACTTTGTATGCGTGCTTACGTGCTTTATGGAAAGTCTTAGCCATTGAAACAACACTTAGCACTCTGCCACCGGTAGCAAACAGTTTTCCATCGACAAGTTTTGTTGCTGCATGTGCTATTTCCACATGACGGTCATCTTCTTCTAGTCCTGCGATTTCTCGATCAGTTGCTGATGTAACGGGGTACCCTTCACTTGCTAAAACCACAGTTACCGCTACATCTTTACTGAACTCTGGTTCAAGTTGGTTGGCTAGCTGACTCGTTGCTGCTTTGTGTAACAAACCTGATAGCGATGTTAATAGTCGTCGCAGCACAACCTGAGTTTCAGGATCACCAAAGCGTGCATTGAATTCAATTACTCGAATACCCTTACTAGTCACAATCAATCCACAATACAAAAGACCAATAAATGGAGTTCCTTGTCGAGCTAGTTCTCTGACAGTTGGTAAGGCTACTCGGTTCTGAACCTCTTCAATAAAACCTTCTGGTAACCAAGGAAGTGGTGAGTATGCACCCATCCCTCCAGTGTTAGGGCCTTGATCGTTATCGTATGCACGCTTGAAATCTTGAGCAGGAGACAAAGGCAGAACCGAAGAACCATCAGATAGGAAGAATAGAGAGACTTCTTCGCCGTCTAAGAATTCTTCAACGAGTATTTCCATTCCTTGAGTAAGAAATGAATTGGCATGATCCAAGGCTGCCTTTTTATCACTTGTAACAATCACACCTTTACCAGCAGCTAGCCCATCAGCCTTGACCACATATGGTGCACCGAAAGCTTCTAGCGCTTGTTCGACCTCGTATATAGATGTGCACTTACGCGCCATACCAGTCGGAACATCAGCAGCTGCCATTACATCCTTAGCAAAAGACTTAGAACCTTCTAGTGCTGCTGCTGCTTTGGATGGTCCGAATACTGGAATTCCTGCTGCACGAACAGCATCGCTCACTCCAGCTACCAGTGGGGCTTCAGGGCCGATAACAACTAAATCGGTTTGTTCAGCCAGGGCCCAAGCTGTGACAACGGCAGGGTCATTGATGTTTAGGTCTACTGTGGTTACCTCTTGGGAAATCCCGCCATTGCCTGGGGCACAGGTGATATTGCTTGGGTCAGTTCCGGTTCTTATGAGAGCTTTTACAATCGCGTGTTCGCGAGCTCCGGAACCTAGCACCAAGATTTTCATTACCTAGAGTTTATCGAGATTGGGGTTGGCCCTGATGCTTGAAGCACCAGGGCCAACTGGTTCTACCTGATCTTGAATATGGCTTCAACAATCACAAGGATTATTTTCACCACTGTCAGGACCAGAACAACGATATGAGCTTTACTCATTTGTTGTCCTCCCGGAGGGCGTGGGCCAAGGGGAGGGCCGACCCGGAAGGTGTAAAACTATTCCAATTACAAATAGTTTTCCCTATACTCTTAATCACAAGTGGATTCGGAGTTTCCTTCCGATTCGACCCTCGTCAAGAGGTTCAAATAAAGCTCCCGGTTCCTGCCGGGGGCTTTATTTCATCTCTGGCTAAACTAACCACGCTTTTAGCGATCACAAGAAGTTTCACAGACTGAATCAGGTCGTGTGATAGTTATGAACATGTCTAGCGAGATTATGCTATTGGGATACCAGCTGATCAATAGTTTCTACATCAAGAACGTATTCGATTGCCATCACGCTTGCTCCGATGATGCCAACCTCTTTGCC
>CANKLZ010000016.1 GCA_947483795.1 Micrococcales bacterium
CAGTGGGCCAGAGCTGGCAAGCTTGCTCTAGTCGGTATTGGTGTTGAGCCAGGGCTTAGCAACATCTTTGCAAGATATGCAGCTGATCACCTGTTCAGTGAGATTGATGAAGTTTCAGTCAAAGACGGTGGAAACCTCAGTGTCACTGACGATGAAGGAAATGAAATCTTCGCACCATCATTCTCAATCTGGACAACCATTGAAGAATGTCTAAACCCACCAACACTTTGGGAAAAGAAAAAGGGTTGGTTCACAACCGAGCCTTTCAGCGAACCAGAGATCTTCGAGTTCCCTGAAGGCATTGGTGCTGTTGAGTGTGTGAACGTTGAGCATGAAGAAGTAACTATGATTCCAAGAACCATGGATGTTGGCCGAGTTGCCTTCAAGTTCGGACTAGGTTCAGACTTCATCGGAGTTCTAAAGACTTTACACATGCTAGGTCTTGATGCAACCAAGCCAATTCGTGTTCGTTCAGCTCAAGGGCCAGTTGAAGTTGCTCCTAGAGATGTTGTTGTGTCTGTATTGCCAGATCCAGCCACCATTGGACCTCGTATGACAGGTAAGACCTGTGCTGGTGTATTAGTTACCGGTAAGGGTAAAGATGGAATGCCTCGAGCCACCTATCTATATCACGTAGCTGATAACGCTGTAACCATGGCAGCTATCGAAGCTCAAGCAGTTGTGGCTCAAACAGCATTCAACCCACTGATTGCTCTAGAGCTTATTGCAACCGGCATCTGGGAAGGTGTTGGAGTTATGGGCCCAGAAGAGTTCGATGCTAAACCATTCTTAGATCTAATGAACTCTTCAACTGGCTACCAGGAGAAGTGGGTTTCACAAGAACGTCTACCAGCTAGTCCACTGAGACACCCATAGTCGATTAAAGATATGTCAGCCACCAAAGCCAATCATTACGATGTCATCATCGTAGGCTCTGGCTTCGGTGGCTCTATCTCAGCTCTTCGCCTTACTGAAAAGGGATACAAGGTTCTTGTCCTTGAAGCAGGAGCTAGATTCAAAGACACGGACTTTGCTAAGACTTCATTCAATCTAAAGAAGTTCTTGTTCTTTCCAAGACTTGGTCTACGGGGAATCCAAAGAATTGATCTACTCAAGAACGTAATGGTCATGTCAGGAGCTGGTGTCGGCGGCGGTTCTCTGGTTTATGCCAACACTTTATATAGACCTCCAACCACATTCTTCAAGACTGGTTCTTGGGCAAAGATGTGTGACTGGGAGAAAGAACTAGCTCCTTACTACTCTCAAGCTGAGCGCATGCTTGGTGTTGAGGTAAACACATACTTGAGTCCTGCTGATGTTGAACTCAAGAAGGCTGCTGAGAAACTGGGTTATGGAGATACTTTCCAGATGGCACCTCTCGGTATTCACTTTGGTGAACCAGGTAAGGAAGTAGCAGATCCTTACTTCGGTGGAGTCGGTCCATCAAGAACTGGCTGCATTAACTGTGGTGAGTGTATGACTGGTTGTCGTCATGGAGCTAAGAACACATTGGTCAAGAACTACCTCTATCTAGCCGAGCAAGCGGGAGCTCAGGTTATTGCCAACACAACAGTTACTGACATCATCGACTCTGATTCTGGCTACGAGATTCAGACTAGAGATTCTTCATCAACTGGTTGGATCAAGAAAACTAAATACACCGCAGACCAAGTGATCATTGCTGCTGGTGCTTTGGGTAGTGCGAAGCTTCTTCACAAGGTAAGAGCGAATGGAAACCTCCAGGGGATTAGCTCAACTCTTGGTTCACTAAGTAGAACCAACAGTGAATCACTGTTGGGTGTTGTTGCTAAAGGTAGAGAGATTGACTTCTCTTCAGGCTCTTCAATTACTTCAAGTGTGTTTCCTAATGAACACACACATGTTGAACCTGTTCGCTACGGCAGAGGTTCTGGCTTTATGGGCATCATGGAGAGCGTTATGGCTTCTGGACCTAAAGGTCAAAAGCCTACGTTCTTTAGATTGATAGTTGCCAGCATCAAGAAGTTTGGGTCACTACCTAGTATGTATAACCTTCGCACCTGGCCTGAGCGAACACTGATTCTCTTGGTGATGCAATCAAGAGATAACTCGCTAACCACTTTCAGTAAGCGTGGACTGCTGGGAAGAAAACTTACTTCTCGACAAGGCTATGGAGAAGTAAATCCTGCCTGGGTTCCTGAGGGTCACAAGCTCGCTAAAGAACTGGCAGAACAGTTCAATGGAACAGCAGGAGCTGTTGTTACTGAACCTTTCGGTATCCCGATGACAGCTCACTTCCTAGGTGGATCTGTTATTGCACCTAACGCTAAAGAAGGTGTGCTTGATGGATATCTAAGAGCATTTGGTCAACCTGGTTTACACATTCTTGATGGTTCAGCCCTATCGGCAAACCCTGGAGTAAATCCTTCTTTGAGCATTGCAGCTCAAGCGGAATGGGCTTGTGCGTTTTGGCCTAATAAAGGCGAAGAAGATACACGCCCTGAATTAGGTGCTGAGTTTAAAGTGATTACGCCTGTTAGACCAAACACTCCAGTGGTTCCTAAAGGAGCAGTTGGTGAGCTCAGACTTGATGTAAGCATCAAGTAATTACAAAGCTAAAGATTTGCGTCTTCTAAAGAATCCTTGAGCGGTAGCCCCACCAATAAGAATTATCAATCCACCAACTGGCTCATACCAGTTCAACCTCTCACCCAGAATCAGCACACCTAGTGTTACTGCAACCAGAGGTGCCATAAATGTCACAGTTGAGGAAACAGCTGAACCTACTTGTCTAAGTAGTGGGTAATACATTGTGTAAGCGATACCGGTTCCTGCAATTCCAAGAACCAGCAATGCTCCTGTTGACTGCCAGGTGAAAGCGCCGGTGGTGAGAGGTTGAGTTAGATAAACAGGAAATAGTAAAGCTGATGCCGCAGCAATTTGACCAAAGGCGGCAACTTCTAACGGGTGCCCTCGAGGCTCAATGAATTTTCGGATAAATGGTCCACCAAACCCATAGCAGGTTGCAGCAAAAACAATTCCCACTACCGCTACCCAAGAGTCTGTTTCAATTCCTTGCCAAACTCCGATAAGTGTTAGGACACCAATGACTCCAACTACTAAACCAATCAACTGGTTTCTAGAAACCTTCTCGCTTCTAAATACAGTCAGCAAAGCAATAACTGTTGCAATTGGTGTGATCGCATTAGCCATACCTGAGAAGGCTGATGAGACATGGTGTCCACCAAATGCAAACAATATGAATGGGATAGCTGTGTTGAATAACCCCAATACAAAGCAAAGTACGAAGAATTTGAAATCTTTACGTATTGATATCTTTTTGATTCGAAGAACTAGGTAAAGAGTGGTTGCACCGAGAACACATCGCCAAAATGCAAGACCGATTGGGGATAGTGATTGATTCGCAAATTCAATGAAGAAGAATGATGAGCCCCAGATTAGGCCTGCACCAAAGTAGTTGAATAGCCAGCTACGCGATTTCTTAGGCCTGCCGGCATCTATGGTTTTGGGCACGTTAGATAGCCTAACTAATCCTTAGGGAGCATAGGCTTAAGGGATGTTGTTGAGGTTTATCAAAGTGGAGCGCAATGCAGCTCTGTTACTAGTAATAGCTGGCCTACTAGGCCTTATCCTGGCTAACCTTCCCGCAACTACACATCTGGTTCACGATCTAGAGGGCCTTCACAAGGTCAGTGAGAATTTACTTTGCCTATTCTTCTTCTTAGTTGGTTTAGAGCTCAAAAGAGAAATAACTGAGGGTTCATTCAAGAACCGTAAAGCTTTACTAGTTCCACTTTTAGCAGCAATTATGGGAGCGCTCGTTCCTGCTGGTATCTATTTCTTAGTGACACAGAGTGACAGTATCGCTCGAGATGGCTGGGCTATCCCGATGGCGACCGATATCACTTTCGCGCTTGCTGTGTTTAGTATTTTTGCAACGACAATGCCAACAGGCTCAAGACAGTTCCTGATGGCTTTTGCCATCATCGATGACATCTTGGCAATACTTGTAATAGCACTATTTCTAGGTGCCCCTATACAAACTGGAGCGTTGGTTACCGGTTCCGCTATTTTAGGATTGCTCATTCCAACTAAATACACCAAGACTTTAGAGGACATCATTCATCCCTGGATTGCTTATCTTGTGCTCCCGCTATTTGCATTTTGTGCTTTAGCGGTTGAAGTAAACCTAACCGTGGTTGAGGTAGTGAGCAGTCTTGTTGGATTCGCTATCTTGCTACGTGTGATTGGTAAGGTAGTCGGAATTACCTTTGGTGCTTGGCTTGGGACATTACTGGTCAGGAAATCCGGTGAGAAGGTTTTAGCTTTAGCTGACTATGCACGCATATCAGTTCTTGGCGGCATAGGTTTTACTGTTGCGTTTTTAGTGAATGACATCGTCTTTACAGACTATGAACTAGAGCACGCTCAGGCACTTGTTGCAAGCTTGCTTGCTGCAGTAATTGCGTCTTTGGTAGCTGCGGTTATTTTCAAACTTAGGAAAAGAAGTTGAGTTTTCAGAAAGACCAAATACAAGAGAGTGCCACCATACTTAGGTGCTTGGTAGAGATATTCGCAATTCCCAAAAATTGGTTGGAAGTTATTCACGGTTTTCCGAAACACAGATCAGGCGCTCTGGTTGCTCTAGCAAATGTACGTCCAAAGCTATCGGCAAGTTACAGATGTGAAGGGCATAAAGCAAAGTATTCTGCATACAGAAGAACTGTATGAATCAATCAGGAACCCTAATGGCTAAAAAAGAAGAGCGAAGAACAGACCCGCTATTTGAATTCATTGTGGTCGGCTCGCTAATTCTTGGTGGAGTATTCGCTTTTGGTTCCGGATCATCTGTGGCTGCACCCGTTCCAGAAGAAAAACCAATACCTGAGATCGTTAGGCCAAGCTATGTTGAGCCAACTGGTCAAGCCAAGACTCTGGTTACAGGACTCAGAGCCCCCTGGGAACTTCTGTTTCTTCCCGATGGACAGGCTCTTGTTGACGAAAGAGACTCCGGCTCAATACTTCTGATCAGTAAAGATCTAAAGGTTTCAAAGGTAGGTTTCACCAACACCGCACCGCTTTGTAAAAAGTTCTGCGAAGGCGGAACTCTAGGGATGACCATTGCAGCCGATAGACCCGACAGTAAACTCAGCTTGTTTGTTTTTCAAACCACAAATTCTGACAACCGGATTCTCAAGTATGACCTGAATACTGATGGTGCTGGTTCTTGGACCCTTGCTAATAAAAGAGTTTTTATCAAAGGCATTGAGCGAAGTGGTAAGTCAACTACACACAACGGCGGGCGCTTAGCAATCGGTCCTGATGGAAAACTTTGGGTGAGCCTTGGGGATTCAGGTATGAAAGGTGCAACTTCACAAAACTGGGGCAAACGAGCTGGTTCTATTTTGAGAATTAATCTAGACGGCTCCGTGCCAGCAGACAACCCTAAAGAGAATTCATTTGTTTGGGTCAAGGGGCTAAGAGACACTCAAGGAATGGCCTGGGATAACTTTGGCAACCTATGGAGCACAGAGTTTGGTCAAGACACCTGGGATGAAATCAATCTCATTGAAAAAGGCAAGAACTACGGTTGGCCAATTGCAGAGGGTTTTTATAAGTTCGTTGAGAGCCCACTTGAGAGCGACGATCCAACTTTTAAACCGGATGTTCCGCCTATTGCTTCCAACGTTGAAAAGTTAAATGACTCAAGATACACACCGCCCGTTCTAGCTTGGAATCCGGCCGAGGCTGCCTGCAGCGGCATTACCTTTGTGAAAGGATCTCTCATTTCTGCTTGCCTGCGGGGAGGCAAGCTCTGGATAATACCTGTGCTGGGAAACAAGAAACTGGGCGAACCCAAAGAGTTCTTTAAAGGTAGATTCGGCAGACTGAGAGAGGCTACCTTGGCACCTGATGGCTCCCTATGGCTAATAACCAGTAACAGAGATGGCCGAGGCGGTTGGTCCAGCGGAGGCGAGAATCCTCAAGACGATCGAATCATAAGAGTGCCGCTAAAGACGGTTTACTACTAGCTCACAGGTTTCTTTCAGGGTTCCAAATCGTTACCAAGCGTGGACAGATTTTCCAATAAACGAACCATCTCATCCCTTAGGCTCTAACTACATACACGTTTTGTGCGAAACGTCTTTTTGAAAGGCACTAATGTTTCGCAAAACAATATCGAGCTTGCTAGCTCTTCCCCTTCTAGTCGTAGGCATGTCAGCTGCTAACGCAGCGGCAACCCCTTACACACAAAACTTCGAGACCATGCCTACATACTCAGGCGTTGACTTCGACGGCGGTGTTGGAACTGTTGTTACAGATCAGCCAGCTGGCGAAGGCTTTACCTCAGGTAATGCTCTTCAGGTTGAGACCAAGGTAAAGGCTTGGGCTGGAACCAAGATTGAGATGCCTTCAAACTTTAGCTTCATCTCAAGTACCAATAAAACAGGATCAATTTCTGTTTACTCACCTGATGCGTTGAGCCGTTGCTTTGTTCTAAAACTAGAAGGCACTGGAGTTGAGATTGAGAGAAAGCTAAGCGTTACTGAAGGCTGGCAAACACTTACATTTAACTACGCATCTAATTTCAACGCCTCGAAGAACTACAACGTCCTCGTCTTTATGCCTGACTTCTTTGGCGTCGGCTGCAACATGGTTTGGAATGCTGATAACAAGCCGAAGACTACTTGGTACGTTGACAACATCTCCTTCCCTGGAGCACGCGATGCTGCAGAGGTTGTAGTTCCAGAAAACCGTTCAGCTCCATCAGTTCTAGTCAACTTCGAGGCAAATGACACCTCTGGTTACGAGCTAGTTGACTTCAATGGTTCAGCTTCAAGTGTTGTAACTGATGCTCCTGCCGAAGGTTCTATCGGTTCCACAAAGGCGATGAAGGTAGTTACTATCGGAGGAACTTCTGGCACAACAATAGTCAGAAAGAGCTCGATGGCCTCTTTGATCTCAGCATCAACATTTGTAGCCAAAGCGAATATTCACTCTCCAGTTGCTGGAAAGACGATCATGCTTAAGATTGAAAGCACCGTTCACCCATCGCAGATTGTTGAAATTAGACAGACAAGCGTGGCTGGATGGAAGACCTATAGTTTCAACTTCGAAGTTGGCGGAAACGTTACCGACATCGATTATCCTCAAGCCTCTATATTCTTCGACTTCCTTGGCAATGGTTCAGACAACCCTTGGTACTTAGATGACCTTGCATTCAATGGTGCCGTTGGAGCAACCCTTCCTGGTGGCGGTGGCGGAGACAACGGTGGTGGCAACAACGGCGCAGGCGACCCTACCTCAACTCTTCTAACTTATGAAGGCAATGACAACCTAGGCGCTCTAAACATTGAAGGTGCTACTAAAGAAAAGCCTCAGGGCCCATTTGGTGGAGCAAGTGCTGCTATTGCTGAAGCTCCTGCTGGTGGTCTAGGTGGAAGCGCTTTGGCTTTCACAAAGACTGGCGAACCATGGGCTGGCTTGAACACTCTTGTTAGCGCAGATGGTGCAGTTAGATACACCAATGGAGACAACACCAAGGTCACATTCAACTACTACTCTCCAAAGGCAAATAGCCCGCTTGCATTGCAGCTATTCAATGGCGAGACCATGGCAGTTGAAATGATCCAAAATGCTGCTCAAGGTTGGAACAACATTTCCTTCGACCTAGCAACTGCACCAAACTGGTCAGCACTAGTGAAGTACAACAAGCTAGTGCTGTTCCCTGACTTCCAGGTTGTACCGGCTGGAGAGGTTTACTACTTCGACAACATTGCAGTCAACGGAGCCGAAACACCACAGATCGACATCACTGTCCCTGTGGATCCAACTCCAGTAGTAGTGAAGCCTGCTGTAAAGACAGCGGCAACAGTATCTACTAGCACTCCTAAGGTTGGCGTGACTTTGAGAGCTACTAAGGGTACTTGGACTGGAAGCACCATGACCCACAAGTACACCTGGTACCGCTGTACTGTTGTTGGCAAAACTGCTCTAAAAGCAAAGCCAACATCAGCTGCTAAGTGTTCAGTAATTTCAGGTAAGACTGCGAGTTCACTGAAGTTGACTAAGACAGAAAAGGGTAAGTACATCAGAGTAATGGTTACTGCAACCAACTCAAAGGGATCTGCTTACAACATGTCTAAGACAACTACCAAAAAAGTTGCCTAGTCAGATAAAGAAGTAACAACTAAACCCCCGAAGGTAATTCTTCGGGGGGTTTAGTTTTATAAACTTTTTAGCTCGCTGCTTTTATAATCAGCTCTTTGATTTGAGACTCAACCTTAGGAGTTAGTTTGATTAGAGCAAATGATGTAGGCCAGAAGTTCCCATCGTCTAGATTAGAGTGCTCTGAGAAACCTAGGGTTGAAACTCTAGTTTTGAACATGGCTGCGTTCTGGAAGAAAATGATAACTTTTCCGGTCTTGCCTGGAGTATAGAAAGATGGCATGCCGTACCAAGTTTTAGCGACTAGATGGGGAGCGTGCTTTTCAACTAGAGCTTTTATACGGAGAGCCATTTGCTTCTCGTCCTCAGGCATTTTATTGACCTTCTCCATGAATTCCTTTAGGTCTGCTTCTGCGGTAGCCTCACGCTTGGCTTCGTTGGCCCTATCCTTCATCGCTTGACGTTCTTCAGCGGTAAAACTTGAAGTGGATTTCTTCTCTGCCATGGCTATTCCTTTCAGGTGATACTGATGAGTTTAAAGCAAGATTTTGGCGTAACCTTGGCTAATGAGTGATTTAGACGCCATCGGCACAAGAGATAACTGGATTTGCTGGTTATGTGATGAGCCGGTTGATGCTGAGGGTTCGGTCAACAATGATCGTGGGCCCAGTGCTGATAGCTACTTCATAGCCAAGGCCAAAAAAGGTGAAAAGGCAGCTGAGCGACTAGCTCATAGAGCATGTAACACCATGAAGGGCAAGATAGACCCAATCATTCAATGGCCTAATGATCTGATGGTTTTCGAACCAGCTCCCATCATCGCCACAGTCGAGAGACTGGCTAAAAAAGGTGGCAAAGAAGCCGTTGGCCGCTGTGCTGATAGCAAAGATGCCGAACAGGCTTCAGTTTGGCTCATAGACCGACTCTCTAGATTCACACCAGAACTAAAGTTCAAAACCGAAGTTATGCCAGGTGGCGGTCAGTTTGTGTTGATGCTTAGGTTGGCCTAGAACTCATATATGAGCAAACCAATAAGAGTTGTTTTCCTAACCTTCTACTTCGAGGCATGGGATGCCTTCGATGCTATTTATAAACAAATGAAGGCTGACGATAGGTTTGACCCGATTGTTATATCAATACCTCGCAAACTTACCGGCTATGAGAAGTTTCAAGATGAAGAGTTAGTGAGTTCATACCTAGACTCAATCCACATCGAGCATGAGAGATTTAAGTTCAAGAAGAGCAAAGATGGCTTAGCAAGACTTAGGGAACTAAGCCCTGACTACATATTTCTAAACTACCCTTGGCAGCGTAACTACAAGAAGAAGTACCAAATAGAGAAACTGATTGAGTTCACCAAGGTTTGCTATGTGCCTTACTTCTCAACCTCACTAGTGAATGAGCCAGGTGTGCAAGGAGTTGCTCTTCATCAATACACTCAAGTGACTCACGAGTTAGCTCACCTAGTATTTCTTCAAGATGCAGATACCAAAGCAGCTTTCGATGCTAACGGTAGAGCAGATCACGCTTTTCTAACTGGCACACCAAAGATAGATGCACTTCTTGAAGCTAAAGACAAAGTGTCTCCTGTTTGGTCAATAGACCGAACCCTGCCAGATGGCAGTAAGCCACTTCGAGTAATCTGGGCACCTCACCACAGCTATGGAGTTAGTTGGTTGAACTTCGGCCATTTCACTAAACAGCGTAAACCGATGCTCGATTATGCAAAGAGCCATCCCGAAATAGATGTCGTACTTAGACCTCACCCTTTCCTCTTTGGCACTCTAACTGGACGTGATCTAATGACTGCAGAGGATCTAAAGAGTTGGCGTGCAGCTTGGGATGCCTTGCCAAATACTTTTACCGACATCGATGGACCGTTCACTTCTTTGGCTTTAGCATCCGATGCGCTCATAACTGATGGCGTTTCATTCATCGCAGAATATCCACTAGCCACCAAGAAGCCAGCCATCTTCTGGGAGAAGCCAGGTCACTGGGAGTTTTCTAACCTAGGAGATATTGCAGAGCAAAGCTCGGTAGTTGTCTCTTCAATGGCCGAAGTTGAAGACGTGTTGGATTTGGTCAAAAATGACAGCCTCCCTAATCGCCAGGCTGAGATTGACGCACTAGTCAAAGCAGTGCGACCTAGTAAGAAATCAGCAGCTAACTCAATTGTTGACCTAGTTATCAAGGACTACCAAGGTAGTTCAAAATAGGCGTTAGGCCGTGATTCAAAGCTCAAAAGTAACAAGCTTTGGGCTCGTTTGAGGAGATAGATTAGAGCCTGAAATGAAAAAACTAGGGAACCTTTCGGCTACGCAGTCAATTGCAGCCGCCTTCACAGCTCTCATAGTTGTGGGCACGATACTTCTTATGCTCCCAATATCATCCAGCACAGGTATTTCCACAAACTTTTTTGATGCTTTATTGACCTCAACTTCAGCAATTACAGTAACTGGACTTGCAGCGGTTGACACTGGTTCCTATTGGTCAACTTTTGGCCACACAGTCATCGCTATTGGGGTCCAGATTGGCGGTATTGGAATCATCGCCTTTGCCTCGCTTGTTGCTTTTCTATTGGATGGAAAGATCACCTTGAAGAGCCGGAAAACTGTAATGGCTGAATCTTCAGCACCAAAGAACATCAGTTTGAAAGCATACATAAAGACGGTTGTGAAAATGTTGCTCTTTTTTCAGGGCATTCTTTTTGTAGTTCTAGCTGTCCGCTTTCTCACTGAGTATGGATATTCACTTGACAAGGCACTTAGCCACGGAGCGTTTCACTCTTTGATGACAGTTAATCACGCAGGGTTTGCACTCTATGCCGATAGCATGATGAGTTTTGCGCAAGACCCCTGGATCATCATTTCCATGTTTATCTCTACAACCATCGCATCTCTCGGTATTCCCGTTCTGATAGAAATCAGGGACCGTCTACGTTTGTATATTTACTCTGCCTTTGGACGTGAATCTAACTTCACTTTACCTAAGCAATGGTCTTTGAATTCACGAATAGTTTTATGGGCCAGCTTGGTTTTGGTAATCGGGGGTGCTATGGCGCTGACTATATCTGAATGGAGTAATCCAGCAACTTTGGGTGCTTTAGATCCAGGACAAAAAGTTATGGCTGGATTTTTCAACTCATCAATGACGCGAACAGTTGGATTTAATTCAATAGATATTGCTGCCATGGATCCAGGCTCGTGGATTTTGATGAACATGCTTATGTTCATCGGAGGCGCTAGCGGCTCAACTGCAGGTGGTATCAAGATTGGAACTGCAGTAATTCTGGTATACATAGTGCTCACAGAAATAAGGGGAGATGCAGCGGTTAACGTAGGCAACAGGAGGTTGCCACGTTCCATGCAACGCCAGGCTTTGACAATCGTAACCCTTTACTCTTCTGTCATCATCGGGGCATTACTTGTGCTTAGATTCACAACTAAATTCTCAACAGATCAACTACTATTCGAAATTATTTCTAGTATCGGAACAGTTGGGCTTTCAACGGGCATCACAGCTAGCCTTCCTGATCACGCCAAGTTCCTTTTATCTCTCGTCATGCTGTTCGGGCGTCTTGGACCAATAGTTGTGGCGACCTCGCTAGCACTGAGAAAAACTCAAAGGCACTTCGAATACCCTAGAGAAAGCCCCCTAATAGGCTAGACATCAGATAACACAGCTAGGCTCAAGAGAATCTAGGATTGAAAAGAACCCCCGAATGGAGAAGCAAATGTCAAAACGCAAGAATTTTGATGTGTCTAAGCAAAGAGTGGCGTCAACCATCTTGGTAGTCGGGCTAGGCCGTTTTGGCTCATCTTTAGCCTTGGAACTGCTTCGAGGTGGCAGAGAGGTTCTAGGAATAGACGCCGATGCTCGAATAGTCCAAAACCTATCTGATGAACTCAGTGATGTGGTTCAAGCCGATAGCACTGATGAGACTGCACTTCGTGAACTTGGCATCCAGGATTTCGATTCGGCTGTAGTAGCTATTGGAAGCGATTTGGAGGCTAGTATCTTGACCGCCTCTTTGCTCTTGCAGCTAGGAGTTCCTCAGGTATGGGCCAAGGCCACCAGTGTTGCTCACGGCAGAATCCTAGAACAGCTTGGAGTCCACCACGTTATCTTCCCGGAAATGGACATGGGTAAACGAGTAGCTCACATGGTCTCTGGTGAATCCCTAGATTATGTTCCAATTGATGATGATTTCGTCATGGTCAAGACTTCAGCTCCAGAACTATTCAATGGCAAGACTCTTGCAGAGATGAAGTTCAGATCTGAACACGGAGTAACTGTAGTTGCAACTAAGAAAGCTGGCGCAGGCTACCTACCGTCTTTTCCTGAGACAGTGATTGAAACAGGTGACGTGATAATTGTTGCGGGAAGAACAGAGAAGGTCGATCAGTTCTGCCAGTTAGGTAACTAACGGCAGGTTTACGCTTGCACCTGAGCTATATCTTTAGGGCCGATACCGCAGCAACCACCAATGATTGTTGCTCCGCACTCAGCCCACTCTTTGATGTGTTGGTCAGAAAGTTTTATTGCAGCACCTTCAAGTCGCTTTAGTTTTTCATTCCAGGTGCGACCAGCGTTAGGGTAAACCACGAATGGGCCATACTCTTTCGCAGATTCCAGTAATCCTGTTACAAGTTCTGGGCTGGTGCAATTGATTCCTACGCATTCAGCACCTAGTTCCTTAGATATCCGTGCAGCTTCGTTGAAGTCTTCTCCCGAGCAGAGATGTGCTTCATCTTTACAAGAGAAGGCAATCCATACGGGTATCTGATTGTTTAGCTCTTTGATTAGATTCAGAAGAACTCGTGCCTCTCTGATCTCAGGAATAGTTTCTATCGCTATGTAGTCAGGCTCACAGGCAATCAGAATCTCAAGACGTTCTTTATGAAAATCAATAAGCTCTTGTTCTGTGACTTGATAGTTCCCTCTGTATTCAGAGCCATCAGCAAGGTATGCGCCATATGGACCTATGGATGCTGCAACTAGAGGGGCTTTAGCATCCCTGGCTAATTGCACAGAAAGTTTTAGAGCATCAACTACTTCTTGATGAGTCCAACCTTTAGCTACACAGCCAGGAAAAGAAACTTGGTAAGTAGAGGTAATGATGATTTGTGCACCAGCTTGAACGAAAGCAGCGTGAGCATCTCTAATTTGATCTGGGGCACTCTTGAGAAGCTCACCGGTCCACAGTTCAGAGGTAAAGGTGTTACCAAGATCCTCCAGGGCGGTTGCAAGTCCTCCATCGAGAAGAACATAATCCTTAGACATTGAAAAAGTCTAGCCTGTCTGACCAGGGCTACTCTTTAGAGCTTTTAACTTTCAAAGTGTTAGAAGCCTTTGACAGGAAGATAGCAAACACAAGGGCAACAACAATGCCAGTGCTGATGCCAAGCTCGATAACGGCTCTATTGAACTCTTCTTGAGGCTTTCCAGAAGCCAGAGTCATAGATGCACCGACCGTGAGAATGTGTCTAACAGCCGCAATAACTCCGATGATGAGGAAGTTCTGTAACTGGAAAACACCATCGGTGTATCGGGCAACTACGGTTCTAAGGATTTCAAGAATAATGATGATGAAAAGAATGTCATTGATTGCTTGAATCATTCCAGTTGGGAAGAATGGTGAAGTCTCGAACACTCGAGTCACAGAGAAGAACAGTGCAGCTACGGATATTCCTAGAAGGAAGACACCCAGGATAACGTGAAAGATCTCTTCGATTCTCTCTATCCAATTAGCTGGAACTAGAACCTTGTGCTTTTCTTTATCTTTAGTCATGTCTGAAATCTAACCCAATGACGCCGACATTCATAGACAAAATGGAACCTTTACATCACAGTTCTATTTCTTTGTTAGTCCCTTGCGCCTGGTTACGAAGTTCACTAATTCGATTCCGATGCACGCAACCAGGGCAACACCGAAGGTGAGTAACAGTTGTGGGGGAGTTAGATAGGTCAAGCCAAAGAAGTCTGAGGTAACAGGCAGGGTAGCGTGAAGAGGTTTGCTCTCAGAGTTGTTATAAGGCTTCGGCTGCTACCAAACTCTTGACTGTTTCCCTGCCCAAGACTCAACCTGGTAGAAACTTCTAATGGGCTAAGGCCTTGAAGCTCAGGTGAGTAAGTCATGTTCCTATCCTTACAGAGTTATACCAATCAATCGTTCCCGTTGCAGCTCCTGTCCACTAAGTCTCTCTCTAGCAGGGAACTCTCGGCTTTCTGTGAGAGATTAGGGGTAAGACTTTAGAAGATTGCAAGGAGAACTAGATAGATGAATAAGAAGCGTTGGTTCTGGTTATCCGGTATTGCTTTAGTAGTGATTATTGTGATTGCTTTGGTTGCTAATCGAGCTCTCACCAGACAAAGCAACTTTGAAACCTATGAGGTCGTATCAACATCTGTTGTCAAGACAGTTGCTGCCAATGGTCAACTAGCTGAGACTCAACTATTGGCTTATGGCCCAAGTGAGCAACCTGTTCTAACATCGGCTAACGGATCTCCTGCCATTCCTGCCCAGTTCGGATTGAGCCTAGAAGTTACCCAGATTGAAGTTTCAGTTGGCAACAAAGTTTCAAAGGGAGACTTACTGTTCTCCTATAGAAATCAGATGGGGCAATCCACAAGAGTCAAAGCAATAGCCAGTGGTGTTGTTCGTTCTGTTGACACAGCAGAAGGCCTAAGAACTTCAGGTCAAGTTGTAACTATCGGTAGCAACAAACCTGTAGTTTCTGTTTTTGCCAGTGAATACGATGCAGATCTCTTAGGTCTTAACCAAAAAGCATCCATCGAACTAGATGCAATAAACGCAGTCTTCGAAGGTGCTGTTATATCGATTGGTCAGGTTGCTAACTCAGTAAGTGGAATCAAGCAGTATGAGGTCCTTGTTCAAGTTACCAAGATTCCTGCTGGTGCCAGATTCGGTATGAGCGCTACAGCAGTGATTGAAGTTGATAGAGCCGATGAAGTTCTAGCCGTACCAATGAGTGCACTTATCGGTGAAACACCGGAGGTTGAAGTACTAAGAGATGATTCTGGTGGAGCATCCGTTGTTGAGACTGTAACAGTGACACTTGGGCTTAGGGGAGATAGCTTGGTTGAAGTTACCTCAGGTCTCAAAGTAGGTGACCTGGTAATAATTGGTGTCAAAGGAGATGTTCCTGCCCCAAGTCAATTCGGTCCTCCGCGTGGAGCCGGAAATAATGGCTGATGAAGTTGTTCGCTTAGATAAGGTTCGTCGAGAGTATCTTGTCGGGGATCAGATCACCACTGCACTGGGTGGGGTTGACCTAGTTATAGAACGCGGAGAGTTTGTCGCTATCGTAGGTCCTTCGGGAAGCGGTAAGTCAACCATGATGAACCTCATCGGTTGTCTAGATAGACCAAGTGCCGGTTCTGTGCAGATAGCAGGAGATTCCACCAACGAACTTAGTGATAACAAACTAACTGAGCTCAGGTCTAAGGCCATTGGATTTGTATTTCAACAGTTTCAGTTGCTCCCTAACACCACCGCCATTGAGAACGTTATGGCACCACTTCTTTATCAAGGGAAGAGCACAAAGGAAGCCAGAAAACTAGCTACCCAAATACTTACTCAACTAGGGCTGGGCGACAGACTCAACTTTGATAGAAATCGTTTATCGGGTGGCCAACAGCAAAGAGTTGCTATAGCTCGCGCACTTGTGACAAGTCCTGACATTGTTTTAGCCGATGAACCTACCGGTGCTCTTGACTCAAAAACTGGTGCAGCAGTTATCGAACTTCTCAAAGATTTACACAGAGAAGGCAGAACAGTGGTTTTGATCACTCACGATTTGGAGATAGCTGCCAGTGCACCTAGAAGAGTATTCCTTCGTGATGGTCTAATTGAACGTGATGAGCGAGGTGTGAGATGAGAATCTTAGGAACCGCCGCTCTAGCCCTAAATAGAATCTGGGCTACCAAAGTTCGATCCTTACTCACCATGCTTGGAGTGGTTATTGGTGTTGCGGCCATCGTTGCTTTGACTTCCATTGTTGATGGCGCATCACAAGGCATCAACAAGTCTCTGGCAACCCTTGGCACAAACCAACTAAACATCACAGCTATGGCTCAAGATTCTCTAACCGAGCAAGACGCTGCAGCACTAGCTGCTCTTGACAATGTTTCAGTCATGTTTGTGCAAGCCCAAAACCAGGGAACTATCGCAACTCAAGACAGCAGAGTGAATGCTCGTCTAGTTGGAGTTTCACCCCAATACTTTGAAGCAGTAAAGCCAGAGATAGCTTTAGGGTCGTATCTGTCCAGTAGTTCTTTTGCAGCAACATCTAAAGATGTTGTCTTTGGTGCTGATGCCGCCAATGATTTAGGTATCACCAAAGAATTACTAGGCAGCAGTGTGAAACTCAACGGCCAGGATTTCAGACTTGTTGGAGTGCTAGATGATCAAGCAGGGTTTGGAACTTCAGGTCGGGTGTATGTCACAATCGATTCGGCTAGGAAGCTCTTTAGTCAGTATCCATATGTGTCAAGCATTGTGATTCAAGCCAACACTCCAGAACAGGTCGATGCTCTTCAGATTCAAGCAGACGTTCTGCTTCGTGAGAGATACGGGCTAGGTGTTGAAACAACTGCTCGTTACACAATTACTAACCAGGCTTCTCTTATTGCTGCAGTTGGATCAATCACAGCAACCCTAGGTCTGTTACTTACAGGCATAGCAGCTATCAGCTTGCTAGTTGGTGGTATTGGAATTATGAACATCATGTTGGTATCCGTAAGAGAGCGAACTAGGGAAATAGGTGTGCGCAGAGCCATCGGAGCTAAGCAATCTAACATTCTTACTCAATTCCTAATTGAGGCTATTGTGCTTTCTCTTGCGGGAGGGGTGGTGGGATTAATCCTCGGTGAGATTGCCGCATTCTTCTTAGCGGTCCTTGGTGACTGGGTTTTCTCAATACGTTTAGACACTGTATTACTAGCCCTAGGTTTCAGCTTGCTAGTTGGAGTTGTCTTCGGAGTGTGGCCAGCAAGGCAAGCAGCCAAGCTTGAACCTATTGATGCACTTAGGTTCGAATAGATCGAAAACCGCTTTTTACCTAGGCACCCACCAGCTATCGCGGGTCTTTATCTTTCCAAAGACTTTGCATCTCAGGAGCTTCGGGGGCTTTCTCGGCGTAGATGGCTTCGTGTAAGAGACGGTCAACTAGCTGGCGAGCTAATTGATCGATTGGGATTGCAACTTTTGGTTACGTTTAAGTAAATCTATTGCCAATGGGAACAATGTTGCTGGTCAATTCTGCCAAAATGAAGGCAATATCCCAAGGTTGAAAGGAACCAAGATGAAGTCAATGGAAGTACTAGAAAAGGCATTAGCACTACTGGCGCACAAGGACCTAGATGGCTTTATCGCTCTGCTATCTGATGACTGTGTAATTGTGAAGGATGATGGTGAAGTTCTAGCTCGAGGTACCGAACAATTACGCCAATTCTATTTACCTATTTTTGGTGAGCAAGCAGATATGAAAATCGAACTCGGTGACATATTCAGCACCGGTTCAGTTATTGCGGCTCGCGAAGTCAACCGCGACATGGTTGTCGATGGTGTTACCAAGGACTTGGACACCGTGTGGATCTATAAAGTAATCAACGACAAGATTGCATACATGCATGTTTTCACTCCTGATCAAGATTCAAGCGAAACTCTAGATTCCCTTACTAGTTAAATTTCCACTCCGAAATACTTCACAGGCAAGTCGTTGATGTTTTCCAGTCGGCTTAGGCTTGTGCTGTGACCAACTTGAGAGCGGCAATCTGATGACTGTAATGCCCATGTTTCCTCTAAGCACAGTCTTGCTTCCGGGAATGCCATTATCGCTTCGTATCTTTGAAGAGCGCTACCTAAAGCTTCTTGGCGATCTAATTGCTGAAGAAAATCCTGAGTTCGGTGTTGTGCTGATTGAAAAAGGTCCTGAAGTTGGTGGGGGAGAGAAGCGATTGCCCATCGGAACACTTGCTTCAGTTATTGATATCGGAACTTTGGATCAGTTCTATGGACTTGAGTCAGTAGGGTCACAGCGTTTTAGAGTCAATGCTTGGTTACCTGATGACCCGTACCCAATGGCAGATATAGATTTCCTACCAGATCTAATTTGGGATGACTCTTTGATGCCGGCAAGGATTCATCTTGAAAGTCAGGTTAGAAAACTCTTAGCTTTTGCCAGCGAATTTGGGGATTTGCAATATGGAGCAGATACCGAACTTAGTGATGATCCAATGGATGCCTGCTGGCAGCTAGCTGGAGTGTTACCAGTTGGTCAATTAGATCAGATAGATCTTCTGAACTCTCAGTCCGCAGATGAACTCATTTCAAGAACCTATGAAATAGTCACAACCCTAGATAAGACTCTGCAAGAGATGATGAGTCAACAGGGTCGGCAGGACGACCAGAATTTATGAGAGTTTAGAACTTAGCATCAATCTCTGAAATTAATGCTTCAACCTTGGCGCGAATCTCGTCTCGGATTGGACGCACTTCTTCAACACCTTTGCCTGCTGGATCACTTAGTGGCCAGTCTAGGTAAGTCTTACCTGGAAAGAATGGGCAAGCATCGCCGCAGCCCATGGTGATTACATAATCAGAGTCCTTGACCGATTCGGTAGTCAAAACCTTAGGGGTGCTGTTAGCAATATCAATTCCCTCTTCGGCCATCGCTTCGATAGCTGAAGGGTTTACCTGGTCTTTCGGTTCAGTTCCAGCTGAGAGAACTTGAATGCGGTCACCGGCAAGGTGTTGCAGATAGCCGGCAGCCATTTGTGAGCGGCCTGCATTGTGTACACAAACAAATAGGACAGTTGCTTTCTTATCTGACATTGTTACTCCTAGTTCTTAGTTAGTTGGTTGTAAAGGTTTTCTACGCGGCTTGCAATATCGTCGCGGACAACTCGGGTTTGCTCCAGTTTGTCGCCCACTTCTGGACCAGGTTCCGGTGTCAACCAGGTTTCGATGGTGCCACGCATGCCGTTCACCGCTGTGAGTTTGGCTTCGTTACCTAGGATGACGATGCGATCTACATTCATAAAGACCTCGTCGGTAATTTCCTTAGGATATTCGCCATCCATAGATGCTCCAAACTCTAAAACAGCAATTCGGGCGGGTTCGCTCAGAACATCTCCTGGGTGAGTTCCACCTGAGAGGACGTTCACCTGATTACCGGATTTGGCGCGCATCAGCGCAGCAGCCATCTGAGACTTCCCTGCGTTGTGCACGCACACGAACAGTACTGTTGGTTTGGTTTCAGGCACGTTCCACTCCCTTGACTATTGCAACACCTAGAGCAGCGCCTACGAGCTGCACAGCGATGTATGGGAGAACTGATGAAGGTGCAATTCCGGCAAAGGTATCGCTGAACATACGTCCTATGGTTACAGCAGGGTTTGCGAATGAAGTGGAGGATGTGAAGAAGTATGCAGATCCAATCCATCCGGCTACAGCAACTGGGATGTACTTACCCTGATCGCGATTTGAAAGGATACCAATCACAGCGATGAGTCCAGCGGTTGCAACAACTTCACCAATAAACATTCCTGGACTCACTCGGTCACGATCTGAGAACTGAATGGCAGTAAGGTCGAACATGAGGTTCGCCAAGATAGCACCTGAGATAGCTCCTGCTACTTGAGCCACGATGTAGGTGAGCGTTTCAGAGACGGGCTGCTTGCGTGAGAAGAGTTGGACCAAAGAGACAGCTGGGTTGAAGTGGGCTCCGCTAACAGGTCCAAGTATCAAGATCAATAGAGTCAAAGCAAAGATTGTGGAGAGCGCATTGATGATGAGGGCTATGCCTGAGTCTTGCGAGAGGTTGACTCCCATGATTCCTGAGCCGACCACGACACTCACAAGTAGAGCGGTTCCAGAGAACTCTGCTACTGCTTTCCCAACTATCTTTGCCACTTGAGGGACCTTCCTTACATAGACATCTATCTATGTTATACACTAGCAAACATAGACACCTGTCTATGTTTGATTAATGTTCATTTTCCTGTGATGAGGTGAAACCTGTGACTGTGATTACTCTTATTCCCGTTGATGTGGCTTCATGTGCCCCTGAAGGACTAGCTGCACCAATTGAACGACCTCAAGCTGAACAGTTGGCAACTCTTCTTAAGGCCATCGCAGACCCTACCCGCCTGCAACTGATCAGCTACATAAATGCCAGTAACAACTCTGAAGCATGTGTGTGTAACCTGACCGAGCCACTTGCACTAACCCAGCCAACTGTAAGTCATCATCTCAAGGTCCTCACTGAGGCTGGACTAATTGAACGTGAAAAGCGTGGCACTTGGGTTTGGTACAAACTCAATCAAGATCGATGGCAGCAGCTCTCTAAACTTTTCGAAATGTAAAAGTTGTACTATTGGTCAACCTTTAAGTTGTTTTGAGATAGCTCTGGTCTTTATTAGGACCTAAGTTTTGCGATCGCTGAATTAAGGATTTCATTCATAGCCTCAACCATGATGCTTGTGTGATTTTGACCTTCCAAAATGTAAAGCTCCGAACCCTGAATTCGTTCATGCTGCCAGGTCGCGTGTTGAGGTGAAACACCTTTATCTAATGTTCCGTTCCAAATAGATACAGGCTTGGTCACATCACTTACTGCGAACCCCCAATCTTTGACAATCAAGTGATTGTCATCCGCATAGCCAGATACATCGGGCAGCACTGAGTTTAGAAGGGCAGGTGCCGCATGGGCATTGAATGTCTCATAAAGATTTTTGAACTCAAAGTATTGGGGGCGAGCTTGGGCACTTTCGTTCCAAGATTCGAGGGTCCACTCTTTCTCGATGTTGGCCATCTCTTTCAGCGCTAACTCTTGAGCGTTTTCGCGGTTGCTTGCCCAGCTGTTTAGAGTCTCTAGGCTCTCTGACTCTGACAGTCCAAGCAGAAAATCCTCGCCCATCTCAAAGAACGGGCCAACGCCGGCAATTAGATCTGCACCTAAACAGCCAGTTGCGAATGTGGAATGTAATGCATACGGTCCGCCACCAGACCAACCCACCGATACAAACTGTTCAACTCCCAGTGTGTCGAGGAGCTCCAAGAAGTCATTGCTCGCATCGGCAACGGTCCTTACCCCGGCCCTGTCACTTCCGGTATAGCCCGCCTTTGTGTAAGCCACTGCCCGAATACCAACATCTGCTGCAGCATTGAACCAGCTTTGCCAAAGGGCACCTGAACCTGGCGTTCCGTGATGAAAAAGAATCGCCTGATTTCCCTCGATTCCATTATCAAAATAGGTAAGTTTTCTACCGTCGCTAAGGGTTAGTATCTTCGCATCGGCTGAGCCTTCGGGCATTGAATATTTCATAAAAACTCCTTCGCTGAGAAGAATAGTGCATGCCAATAGTAAGAAAAACCGAGTTGATGTCTTGGCTGGAAATGACAAAACCCCAGATTGCTCTGGGGCTTTTCACGGCGGAGAATGGGGGATTCGAACCCCCGAGGGCTTGCACCCAACACGCTTTCCAAGCGTGCGCCATAGGCCACTAGGCGAATTCTCCTGGGATGTATCTCGGACTTGATTAGTTTAGTTTGCCTAGGCTGAGACTGGAACCACCTTTTATTGTCCCCTTGTGAGAACTTGCATGTCGGAAGGCAGGGGTAGTGTGATATCAAACTAAAGGAGTAAACATGTTTGGTTTATCTAAGAGGCAAACTAACTGGTTGTTGGTCTTTGCTGCGTTCTTTATTGGTTGCCTCTGG
>CANKLZ010000017.1 GCA_947483795.1 Micrococcales bacterium
CGTTGCGTATTACGTTGAGGAATTTGTCAAGGCTTGTACCGACGGTACGCTCTTCGATGTCTGAGTCTAGAATGACCATGACTTCGTATTTATGCATGACTAACCCACCTCCTTTGGACTAGAACGGCCACGGCGTTTCCGTGACAGGAGGGTAAATGCAGTTGCTGCCCAACAGAAAAGCACAGGGTCTCTTCAGGGCAACTTCACTACTCTACCTTGATTGCCACCACTCAAGCAAGCGAATCTTTGCCTCATCATATTCAAGTGGCCCCTCGTCAAGGCGAAGTTCAAGCATGAATTTATAGGCAACACCAACTTCTGGGCCGGGCTTCAAATCTAGTATTTCCATAATCTGCTCCCCTGATAGATCAGGTCTTATGGAATTGAGTTGCTCCTGCTCGGATAGGACAACAATTCTTTGCTCTAGATCGTCATACGCATGTGACAAGCGGTCCGCTTTGCGCTGGTTTCTGGTGGTGACATCAGCCCTGGTTAGCACGTGGAGTCGGGTTAGTTGATCGTCTGCATCCCTTACATACCGTCTTATAGCTGAATCTCCCCAAGCTTGATCGCTATAGCCAAAGAATCTGAGGTGTAATTCAATAAGGCGAGCTACCGCTTTGATGGTGTCATTGTCATACCGAAGAGCTTTGAGTCTCTTGGTGGCTAGCTTTGAACCAACAACATCGTGGTGATGGAAGGTAACTCCCCCACCTGTCTCTAGTTTCCTAGTTAGAGGCTTACCAATATCGTGCATTAGAGCAGCTAAACGCAGAATAAGGTCATTTTCTAGGTTGTATTCGGCCTCGTAGGTTATTGCCTGCTCCAAGACAGTAAGAGTGTGTTCATAGACATCTTTATGGTGGTGGTGCTCGTCTATTTCAAGCTTCAGAGACGGCAACTCAGGGAAAACAAGGTCTGCAATGCCTGAATCAACCAAAACCTCAAGTCCTTCGCGAGGATTAGCTCCAAGAATTAGTTTCGATATCTCAACCTGAATGCGCTCAGCAGAGACAATTTCTATGCGATCAGCCATTGCCTTCATGGCTCTGAAAGTGTCCTCATGGACTAGAAAGCCAAGCTGGGATGCAAACCTTGCTGCTCTCATGATTCTTAGTGGGTCATCAGAGAAACTATCTTCAGGTTTACCAGGGGTTCGGATCACTCCATCTATTAGGTCAGACAGACCATTAAACGGGTCTACGAAAACACCTTCAGGTAACCTAAGAGCCATTGAATTGACTGTGAAGTCTCTTCTAAAGAGGTCATCTTCAAGGCTTTTGCCAAAGGCGACCACCGGTTTTCTGGACTCTGTGTCATATGCATCAGCTCTATAGGTTGTTATCTCAACTGTGTCATCACCTATGCGAGCACCGATGGTGCCAAATTCTCTTCCAACATCCCACTGGGCATCCACATGACCTTTAAGGACTTCGAGGATTTGATCTGGGTTAGCGGAAGTTGTGAAATCTAGGTCGTTGGTAGCTCTGCCCAGGAAGGCATCTCTTACTGGTCCGCCAACTAGAGCAAGCTCATATCCTGCATCGGTGAAGAGTGCGCCGAGTTTGCGAAGTAGCGGAGTCTCTGATATCCGCTGTAAATTCGCTAACGCCTCGGCCACTGTTCGCATTGGATTAAGTATGCCCAACAATTCGCTCGCATTAGGCTAAAGCAATGAACTCTCGACCGAAACCTCGTGTCGAGGAGACTTCAGCCGGGGGCTTTGTTTTAGCTGCTGATGGGTCTCCCCGCATTGCTGTCATCGGCCGTCGCAATCGTGGTGGCCGGATTGACTGGTGTGTGCCCAAAGGGCATCTCGAGGGTGCTGAAACCAAAGAGCAGGCTGCAATTAGAGAGATTGCTGAAGAAACCGGTTTAGAGGCGACAATCATTGAATCCCTTGGTTCCATTCATTATGAGTTTTCAACGCCGACATCAATCATTAGTAAAACTGTTCACCACTTTCTTATGAAACAAACAGGTGGCACCCTCACCATTGAAAATGATCCAGATCACGAAGCGGTTGATATTCGTTGGGTCCACATTGATCTTCTAAATGCAGAGTTAGCTCATGAAAACGAAAGAAAATTAGCACTCATTGTTCAGGAGTGGGTTCAGAATCAATGAGTAAATTCTTAAAAGCTCTATTAGCGGTGGTTTTAGTTAGTTTTGGTTTTGTTGCACCGGTAGAGGCTGCTTTGCCTCCTGCTCGAGTTTTTGTTGTCACAGGGTCAGACATCAACATAGTTTCACGTGAGTCTAAAGTTCCGGTTTCAATACAAAACAACTATGACCGACAGGTGCGCATTAGGGTTCACGCAAGTGCACCAGATCCCGCAGTTACTGTTGAGGAATTTGTTTCACTAACAATTCCTGCTAACTCAAGAAAAGATGCCCTCATTCCAATTAGTGTTCTCTCGGGCGGCGAATACAAGCTCAACGTTTGGGTAACAACTTTCACTGACATTCGAGTTGGACAAACTGTGTCTATGAATCTCACTGTGAATCCGGATATTGAAATCATCATCATTGTTGTTTTCGGAACTCTTATTGCTCTTCTAATCGTTTTAGGTGCGACAAGGATGTCACGTCGAGCTAAAGTCGAGGCAACAGCATGAGCATCATGCGTGCATCCTTGATTATGGCCAGTGGAACAGTCTTCTCCAGGTTCTTAGGAATCATCAGAGCGATATTATTAGCAGCAACCATCGGTGTTACCACTAACGCAGCTGATGCCTTTGGCGTTGCCAACCAGTTACCGAACAACGTTTATGCAATCATCGTCGGTGGTGTTTTGAACGCGGTTCTTGTTCCACAACTAGTCAGAGCTCGACTGCACCTTGACGGTGGCAAGGCATACATAGATCGTTTACTAACTCTTGCCATAGTGATATTCGGTTCCATCACAGTTCTCACAACAGTCAGTGCACCACTTCTGGTTTCACTGTATACAAATGGTTGGAGCTCGGATCAGCTTGCACTCGCAACTGCATTTGCATATTGGTGTCTGCCACAACTTTTCTTCTATGGTCTCTACTCGCTATTAGGTGAAGTGCTAAACGCTAAAAGTAAATTCGGCCCTTACATGTGGGCGCCTGTGCTTAACAACATCGTCGCAATCATTGGTATGGCAGCATTCATTTGGCAGTTCGGCTTAGATCCGACTGGCCAACAAACTGTAGGTGAGTGGACACAATCTCAAATCGCTTGGTTAGCTGGATCAGCTACCCTAGGCGTTGCTTCACAAGCGATTATTCTACTTGTCTTCTGGAAACGCATGGGGCTAAGTTTCACGTTTAACTTCTCCTGGCGTGGAGTCGGCCTCGGTCCGGCTATGAGAACAGCTTCCTGGACTTTGGGCATGCTACTTGTCACCCAGATTGGTGGCATTGTTCAAACAGCAGTGGCTTCAAGTGCTATTGAAGGCCGCGCTTCTATTGGAAGCACCATCGCTATTGCATCGGTAGCAGCCATGAGTATTGCATGGTTGATTTTTATGTTGCCTCACTCTGTGGCAACCGTGTCAATAGCTACCGCATACTTCACTCGCATGTCTATTCACGCTATGGAAAAGAAGTTCGATGAACTAAAAACAGATTTAGTTGATGGCCTCAGAACAATCTCAATGATTAGTGTTTTAGCCACAACCGGTTTGATTGTTTTGGCTTACCCAATATCGAGAGTTTTTGTTGGTGAGATACCAAGTGCAATAGCCCTGGGAAATGTTGTCATTGCGATGGTTGTTGGTCTCCTCCCGTTTAGCTACGTCTTCATGATCCAAAGAGCTTTCTACTCTTTAGAGGACACAAAGACACCTTTTCTGTTCACCATTGTTCAGGTTGGAGTCAACATTGTTGGTTCAATCCTTGTTGGTCTTCTTGTATCAGACATATGGATAGTTGTTGCGCTCTCATTAGTAACTAGTGGAAGCATCATGGTGCAATCCCTACTGGCATTCATTCTGTTCAAGAAAAACTTTGGTTCGCTAGGACACGGACAGCTGACTTGGGCTACAACTAAGTTTGCCTTTGCTGCGGTTGCAGCTGGATTCATCGGATTTGCCCTGCTACAAGCAATGGGTGGAGCGCGACCGGGAGCATTTCCGGTGTTAAACGTTCTAGCAGCTTCATTGACTTGCTTGCTAATTGGGTCAGTCATCGGGGTGATCTACATAGCCCTTTTGAAGCTATTCAAGGTGCGCGAAGTAGACATTCTGCTTGGTCCGCTATTGCGTCTGCTAAAGAGATAAACTGAAACTATTCGCCGCTAAAGAATTCTGGAGTCAACCATGCATGAAGTAATCATTATCGGGTCTGGTCCTGCTGGATATACAGCTGGAATCTACACCGGCCGTGCTGGACTTAACCCACTACTTATCGCATCGTCTGTTGAAGCTGGTGGCGAGTTGATGAAGACCACAGAGGTTGAAAACTACCCAGGATTCCCAACAGGTTTACAGGGCCCAGAACTCATGGATGCTTTTAGAGCGCAAGCTGAACGCTTTGGTACCGAAGTACTTTTAGATGACGTAATCGAAGTTGATCTTGCCGGACCTATCAAGATTGTTAAAACTGGTGGTGGCAAGACTTACGAAGCAAAGACAGTGATCTTGGCAACCGGTGCTGCGTATAGAGAGCTTGGCTTGCCTCGTGAAAAAGAACTAAGTGGCTACGGAATATCTTGGTGTGCCACCTGTGATGGTTTCTTCTTCCGAGAGAAAACAATCGCTGTTATCGGTGGTGGCGATTCCGCCATGGAAGAAGCCACATTCCTAACAAGGTTCGCTAGCAAGGTTTATCTCATTCACCGCAGAGACACATTCAAAGCTTCCAAGATTATGCAGGAGCGCGCTTTGAATAACCCAAAGATTGAAGTCATTTGGAATACCGAAGTTAGTGAACTTTTAGGTGAGGGAAAACTAACCGGTATCAAGACAACCAATTTGGTCGATGGAACAACCAACACCATGGAACTCGATGGTCTATTTATTGCTATCGGTAATGATCCTCGAGTTTGGTTAGTTGAAAATCAAGTGACCCTAACGGATGAAAAATTCATTCAGGTAGACGGACGTTCATCAAAGACAAGTTTGCCTGGAGTGTTTGCGGCCGGCGATGTTATTGACCCAACCTATCGTCAGGCAATCACGGCTGCGGGTTCTGGCTGTGTGGCTGCGTTGGATGCCGAACACTACCTAAGTAACCTAAACTAGTCCTAAAGATTAAGGAGCTAATTATGGCAGCAAAAAACGTAACCACCGCAACTTTTCAAGACGACGTTCTATCATCCTCAAAGCCAGTGCTAGTTGACTTTTGGGCTGAATGGTGTGGCCCATGTCGCATGGTTTCACCAATTTTGGATGAGATCGCCAGCGAACACGCTGACAAGATCACCATCGTAAAGGTGAATGTTGACGAAGAGCCTTCTCTTGCTCAGCAGTACGGCATTACTTCAATTCCTGCCATGCAGGTGTTCCAAGGTGGAGAAGTGGTCAAGTCAATCATTGGTGCAAAGCCAAAGCCTGCTCTGTTGGCAGACTTGAGCTCTTTCATCAACTAAGTTTGTTCTAAGTTAAACGGCTATGGGGCCTAACGCTCCCTAGCCGTTTTTCTTTTAACCTGTCTAATGTTTCACGACTAACCAAGAAGGTGTTTATGAATAGAGATCTGTGGTCCGATAGATACGCATCACGCGCCAATGGATTATCCGCTTCTGAGGTGAGAGCACTTTTCGCTGTTGTATCTCGACCTGAGGTAGTCTCTCTAGCCGGGGGTATGCCCTTCGTCCCAGCCTTACCCAAAGAACGAATGATCGAGAGCTTCAATTCATTGATGTCTGATAGATCTGCTCTTGCTCTGCAATACTCTGGTGGCCAAGGCGACATCACTTTGCGTGAACACATTAGAGAGATCATGGCGTTAGAGGGAATCAAAAGTGATGTTGACAACATAGTTATCACCACTGGTTCACAGCATGGACTAGATCTAGTTGCTTCGCTATTTCTGGACCCGGGCGACGTGGTCTTAGCTGAGGGGCCCAGCTATGTTGGTGCGTTGGGTGTATTCAGAGCTAGGCAAGCACATATCGAGCACGTATACACAGACAATAATGGAATCTCGCCCGAAGCCCTCTCTGAAACAATTAAAAGAGTTGAAGCTGCTGGTAAAAACATCAAGTTTTTATATCTTGTGCCAAACTTCGCTAACCCAAGTGGCGTTACACTGGCAGCAGAACGTCGTTCTCAAATCCTGGAAATATGTCGTCAGAACCGCATCTTGGTCTTAGAAGACAATGTTTACGGTTTGCTCTATTTTGAAGATAAAGCTCCAGAGGCTTTGCGTTCAATGGATGAAGAAGGTGTCATTTATCTAGGCTCATTCTCGAAAATACTGGTTCCTGGCTTCCGAGTTGGCTATGTTCTTGCCCCGCCCTCAATAAAAGAAAAATTGGTGTTGGCTAATGAGTCAGCCGTTCTCTGCCCAAGTGCATTTAGCCAACTAATGATTAGCGAATACCTCAGTACCAATGATTGGAAAGCACAGATAGCCGTCTTTAGAGATGAGTATCAAGTGCGGAGGGATGCGGCCCTAGCGGCGATGAATGAATTCCTTCCAGAATTGACAACAACACGTCCTGGCGGAGGTTTCTACCTCTGGGTTGATCTTCCTGAGGGAGTCAATTCAAAGAAAATGCTTCCCAGAGCAGTCGAAAACCTTGTGGCGTACACACCCGGGACGGCGTTTTACGGAAATGGCACTGGTCACGAGTTTTTGCGCATTTCATATTCTTATCCAACACCAGAGAACATCCGAGTTGGAGTTGAGCGTCTAGCTAAAACTATCGAAGCAGAGCTAGCTTCCTAAACTAAAAGTTATCCACAGCCTTGGTGTGCCTAATTGTGGATAAGGGTGTGGATAACTTGTTGAAAACCCTGTGGATAACTGTTTTATGGGTTATTGCTCTAGAACTTTGTGTCTTGACCCAATTCAGTAAGAATTCTCTTCATATCTTCCACGCTGGCGAAATCAATCTCGATGGTTCCTTTTCGAAGACCCACTCTGATTCGCACTGATGTGTTCAAGTTGTTCCCCATGGACTCAGCAAGAGCCTTAAGGGCCGCTTGCTTTGTTCCCGTCTTGATTGCCGCTTTCTTACCTGGCTTCTTGACTAGTTCTTCAGTGGCACGAACCGACAAACCCAAATTGATAACCTTGTCGGCCAGTTCAGTCATTCTCTCTTGGCTTTCTAATGCCAGGATCGCTCTCGCGTGACCTGCGCTCAGAACACCAGCTGCAACTTTGGACTGAATTGCTGGCGGAAGCCTCAGAAGGCGAATGGTGTTAGTGATTTGAGGACGTGATCTGGAAAGCTTCTCGGCTAACTGATCTTGGGTGCAACCATACTCTTCTAGAAGTTGCTGATATGCGCTAGCTTCTTCGATTGCGTTGAGGTCACTTCTGTGTAGGTTCTCCAGCAACGCATCCCTGAGCATGTTCTCATCACCGGTTTCGCGGATAACCGCTGGAATTTGTGCCAGTCCAGCTGCCTTAGAAGCTCTCAAGCGACGTTCACCCATGATGAGTTCATACTTGTCCACACCATTCTGTTTACCAAGTGAACGAACTGAGATTGGTTGGAGCACTCCAAATTCACCGATGCTACCTACGAGCTCAGCAAAATCATCTGGATCGAAATTGGTTCTAGGTTGCTTCGCATTAGGAGTGATGTCATCGACGTTTAGGAATCCAAAAGAGGCACCTGGTACCGGTACTAGATCGACCGGAGCATTGGTTGATCCTCCAAAGAAGACGCTGATTGGGTTCCCATCGGCTGGTCTTTCCATGCGTCCCGGGTTAGAGATGACCTCTGGGATTAGTGCTCCAATGCCTCTACCTAATCCGCCTTTTTTCTCAGCCATTTGACACTCCTCTAGTTGCTATTTCGATTGCCGCTTCCATATAAGAGATAGCGCCATTAGAGCTTCTGTCGTAATTGATGACCGTTTGACCGTAGCTTGGTGCTTCAGCTACTCCAATCTGGCGAGGTATAAGTGTCTGTAAAGTCTGGGTAGGGAAGTGAGTTCTGACGTCATCCACGACCGCTTGGTTCAACTTGGTGCGAGAGTCATACATGGTCAAAAGAATCGTTGACAGTAAGAGGTTTGGATTCAAAGCACCCCTAATCATGTCGATGCTGCGCTTTAGTTGGCTCAGTCCTTCTAGAGCGTAATACTCACATTGGATAGGGATTAGGACTTCTGTTGCTGCGGTAAAGGCGTTTACAGTAAGAAGTCCGAGGCTCGGCGGGCAATCAATGAAAACGTAATCCGGTCGAACAGCCACTGTCGAAATGTACTCGGCCAGTGCGTTCTTGAGCCTGAATTCGCGGGCCAGAAGAGACACCAGTTCTAGTTCAGCTGTGGCCAAATCGATCGTTGCTGGTACACAGCGAACACGGGGGGATTCCGGACTGACCTGAACAACTTCGGATATCAACATGTTCTGTGTGATCACTTCATAAATCGATTTGACGCCGATTCGGTGTTCAATTCCAAGGGCTGTGGACGCGTTACCCTGAGGGTCTAGGTCGATGACGAGAACCTCTAGGCCCTTGTCTGCTAGCGCGACGGCAAGGTTTACAGCCGTAGTTGTTTTGCCAACACCACCCTTCTGGTTGGACACCGTTATGACACGTGTACCCGCTGGCTTTGGGAGCACAGCGTTCCTAACAGCAGACATTCTTCTGGTGTTATCGCTGATCTCTTGGGCTAGGGGAGCGTCTTTAAATCCCCCAGCTAGTCCAAATTCATCTGGATGTTTCACGTGAAACCTGCTTCTCAATCGTTGTTATTTCGGCGGTATTTGCTTGCCAACCCACAGGGGACGGGCTAAATTCTTCTCGGCCATTAGGGTATCCAAGACCGCTGACAACAGTCGCTTTGGTGACTGCTGTGGTCCCGGCAATTGGATTCAATCCGTCACCGGATTCGTTAGTTTTGGTCAAAAAATCTCCCTGTCCAGATACTTAGAGTAACCTAACACGAACCACGGTGGTTGGGTCAGACAGAATATTTTGCCCAACTGTGACAATTTCAAAGGTGTCGAGCTTTAGTTTTTTTGCCAAACTTTTCGATTGATTTATTTCATCTTGAGCCTTCGAGCCTTTTAGAGCCAGAACCTGACCTCCGGAAACTGTCAATGGAACAAGCATTCTGAGGAGCTTCGGCAGCGCTGAAACGGCTCGCGCGGTAACTACGTCATAGTTCTTCAAAGGCGCTTCTTCAGCTCTCCCGCGTAAGACTTGAACATTAGATAATCCGAGCTCCGGAACCACAACGTCCGAAAGCCAACTGGCCCTTCTTTCCATGGGTTCGATAAGAACGAACTCTGTTGATGGCTTGAGTATCGCCATCGGGATGCCAGGGAATCCGGCACCCGATCCGACATCAGCAACAAGTTGCCCATCGTCGACTAACTCGGCGACCACGGCTGAATTGAGGATGTGCCTTGACCACAGTTTTGGCAGCTCCCTTGGGCCAATGAGTCCCAGTAGATCGCCGTCCCGAACTAAAAGGTCCAAAAATTGACGGGCTTGGCCGATATGCTCTCCAAAAACGTCTAGAGCATCTTTCGGTTCAACCTCGGGCAAAAAGACTTCTGGTTCGCTGTGCTCTGTCATAGAACTATCCAATCATGGCTAAACAAAAAGCCAGGACAGTTGTCCTGGCTAAATGTTTCACGTGAAACTATTCGGCTGGTTTCGCCACAATGTGGCGATCCTTGCCTTCTCCCTCGGACTCAGAAATAAGGCCGGCTTCGGCAATAAGGTCGTGAGCAATTTTGCGTTCGTATGAACTCATCGCTTTCATCGCCACAGGCGCGTTTGTGTCCTTAACCTTGTCAATGACCTTGTTAACCACTTTGGTGAGAGCGTCTAGTCGTACCTGTCTAGAACCAGCTATGTCTATGATTAGGCGGCTGAAGGACTGGGTCTTAGTCTGGACAGCTATCCTGGTGAGCTCCTGAAGTGCTTCAACTGTGTCCGGGTGCGATACCAGTCTTAGGTTGCTTTCCTCGTCTGCGGTCACTTCTAAATACGCTCTGCCCTGGCGAACATCGATGTTGATATCGCCGTCCAAATCAAAGATGTCTAGAAGTTCTTCCAAGTAATCTGCCGCTACTTCACCCTCATCTTCGAGGTCTTTGATAGAGGTTTTAACGGCCCCAGTCTCTGTTTCTTCTTCTGGGGTTTCTGGGGTTTCAATCTGATCTGACATAATTCCTACTTCTTGCCGTTTGGCTTTTTCTTGGCTCTAGCCTTAGAAACTGGCTGAACGCGTTGGGCTGGTGGGGTTGGCTCGGTTGGTTCGGTTGGCTCTTCTTTGGTCAGCTTGCCTTTTTTGATTAGGCGCGCTTCGCGCTCGTTGTGAGCTATAGAACCAGGTGTTGGCATGTTTCGGATGACCACGAATTGCTGACCCATGGTCCAGAAGTTGGATACCAACCAATAGATCAATACACCAAGTGGAAAAGAGATACCAGAGACGAGGAAGATGAGTGGGAACGCGTAAAGCATGATCTTCTGGGTTTGAGCAAACTGAGAGTTCTGCACATCTGGGTTCTGGTTCTTAGCCATGATTTGCTTCTGAGTGATGAACTGAGAACCAGTCATGAGCACAATCATCACTGCAGCGATGATATTCACTGAGACGCTTGAGGCTGTCAAGAAAGTCTCGGACAGGCTAGCTCCTAAGAACTTTGACCTCGCAAATGACTCAGAGAGTTCTCGGGTAAGAAGGCCGACACCAGGCTTCTTGGACTGAGCTTCTTGCAAGGTAGTAAAGAGTGAGAAGAAAACAGGCATCTGGGCCAACAAGGGAAGACATGATGCGAATGGGCTCGAGCCATGCTTCTTGTAGAGGGCCATCTGCTCTTTGGCCATCTTCTCTCGTGAGTCGCGATCTGACTTTCCCTTGTACTTCTTTTGAATTTTCTGAAGATCCGGCTGCAGCACATACATAGATCTCTGAGACTTGATTTGCTTCACAAACAACGGAATCAACGCGGCTCGGACAACCAAAACCAGTCCAACAATGGAGGAGACCCAGGTAACACCGGACGCCTCTGGCATACCGAAGGTAGTCAATACGCTGTGGAACGTAACCAAAATAGCTTCGATTACCCACTTGAATGGCCAGAGTATGGCGGAAATAGGATCCATTTATTCTTCCTTCTCTACGGCCGCAGTCGAAGACTGGGCAAATACAAATTCATGTTTGGTCAAGTTCAGCCACTTTGGGCCGGGCTTAACCTCGTCAATGCCACCCTTAGCAAATGGGTTGCAGCGCAATATCCTCCAGAAGGTCAACAGTGACCCTTTGACAAATCCTTGCTGCTGTATAGAGCCTAAACCGTAAGCGGAGCAGGATGGGTAAAAACGGCAAACATCTCCATAAAGAGGGGAGATTATTTTTCTCCAAATCAGTATGAAACCAATGAAGACATTTCTGGGCAGGAGCCATATGTTGAGCAAGAATGTGGTCATTTGTTTACCTTATTAACTAATGTCTACTTGGACGATTGCTTCGCCAAGTGATTGAGGCAACTATCCATATCTTCACTAAGGGCTTGCCAAGACAATTTGCTAGCGGAAGGTAGAGCGCGGATAACCATAGCTTGTCCGTTTCCAAATTTAGAAAGTCTGTCCCGGACAGCAGCTCTCAATCTTCGCTTGACGAGATTTCTTTGAACTGCAGATCCAACGCTCTTTGAAACTACGAAACCAAAGCGTGCGTTGGTGCCGTCATCGTTTTGTTTTAGATATATGACCATGGAGTTGCCTACAGCTTTATGACCGGTTCGCATGGTGGACCGAAAATCTTCGGCTATTTTAAGCCGGTTCTCGCGAGCCAGCAAAAGCTACTACGCAGACAGTTCGGTGCGACCCTTGCGGCGACGAGCGGCAAGAATGGCGCGACCGGCACGGGTCTTCATACGCAGACGGAAACCGTGGGTCTTTGCGCGGCGACGGGTATTTGGTTGAAAGGTACGCTTGCTCATGAGGTGTTACTCCAAAACATTTGGTGGGTCAACGTCAAAATAAGTTCTAGTAAGTAAACTCAGCGAACCCAAAGCCGAGCAACCTGTTAAACTTACGCCACTAATGGGCTGTTGGTCAAGTTTTTGAATGAAAACTTTTGATCCCATACATCTGTCCGAACGAGCTGCTTTTCGTACTTCATAACATTTTGACAAATACAACATAAAAATAGGTTCTCGATTTGCAATTTCATTCCATTAAGGAGTTGAATACTAAGAGGTAGTTTTCCACAGGCTATATTTTCTGGAATCTGAGTTATCAACATGTTATCCACAGTTGTTAATATCTGTGGATAAATGGTGGAAAACTTCCTATAGACCAAATAAACATTGACCTTTTCGAAAGACATTAATGGCTGAGCTGACCGGAATTACCACTGAACAGTGGCAAGACGTCGTCAACAGGCTAAAGGACGATGAACGGATCACAAAGCAATTACTTGGTTTTGTTAATTTAATTTCAGTTCAAGGTATTCTAGGTGAAACCCTGTACCTACAGGTCGCCAATGAGATGACCAGGGGAATCATCGAGCAGCGAATCAAGCAACCTCTTCTAGACACACTCAATTTGGTCGGGCTAGCAGACACTCCCACCAGCATAGGTATCGTTGTCAACCCGGATCTGCCTGTTGCATTCAGTGCCAATCAAGCACCTGACATCGAAATAGAAGATATCCCAGCAGTTGTGCCTGTTTACGCATCAACCGATAGCTCTCAGCCCACAGACGGATCTTCTCGTCTCAACCCAAGATATACTTTTGAAAGTTTTGTTCAAGGAAGTTCCAACAGATTTGCCCATGCAGCCGCTTTCGCTGTTGCAGAAGTGCCGGCTAATGCCTACAACCCGCTATTTATCTACGGAAACTCAGGTCTGGGTAAAACACACCTGCTCCATGCAATAGGTAACTACGTGCAGCAATATTGGCCAGGCAAAAAGGTCAGGTACGTTTCAAGCGAAGTCTTCACTAATGACTTCATCAATGCCATTCAGACCAATACCAGCTTCAATTTTCAATCTAAGTACCGCCAGGTTGATGTACTTCTGATTGACGACATCCAATTCCTTCAGGGTAAGAAAGAGACCCAAGAGTCGTTCTTCGCTACCTTTAACGCCTTACATGAACAAGGCAAGCAAGTTGTTATCACAAGCGATGTTTCACCAAAACTTCTTAACAGCTTCGACGAGAGAATGCGTAGCCGTTTTGAATGGGGTCTCATGACCGACATTCAAGCACCAGAACTAGAGACACGCATCGCTATTCTCCGTAAGAAGGCTGAAAACGACAAAATCAGAGTGAGCGATGAAATCCTTGATTACATGGCTGCAAGAATTTCGTCAAACATACGTGAACTAGAGGGTGCCCTTATTCGCGTTACAGCCTTTGCCGCTCTAAACAGAACCCAAATAGACATGCAATTGGTTCAGGCAGTTCTAAAAGATGTTGTTCCTCTGGGTGAGGATGGCAATAACATCGCTCCAATGGAAATAGTTAGAGCTGTATCAAGTTACTTCAAATTGACTCAGGAAGAGTTGTTCGGTAAGTCTAGATCTCAAGCAATTGTTGAGGGACGCCAGATAGCAATGTACTTGTGCCGAGAAAAGACCAGCATGTCACTACCTAAGATTGGTGCCCTTTTCGGTGGTAGAGACCACACCACAGTTATGTATGCCATCAAAAAAGTAGGTGATCTGATGAAGGAACGCAGATCTATTTACAACTATGTAACCGACATAATGTCTGGATTGAAGTAAAAAGTTCTCAACACGAGCTGTTTATAACGTGTGGAATAATCCCTGCTTTCTGTGAGTAACTTCTCGTCAATTGTTAGTTTCAAAACCTGAATTCACACAATTAGAAGTTGTCCACAGTTTTATCCCAAGATGTGTATACAAGTTCCAAGCATGTGATTCAGGGTAAATTAGTGGCTCGTAGCTAGTTATCCACATTATCCACAAGTGTTAATAAGACTATTAAAGATTAAGAGTTAAAGATATTGAAGACCATAACTTTAAGCTTTTGACTATGTACAGAAGACCATGGAATTCTGTGCCAAGATTAAGGTAATCCCACGAAAGGCGAACTGTGAAGTTCCAGGTCAATAGAGATGTTTTAGCTGAAGCTGTCGCTTTCGCTGCTCGAATGCTTCAATCAAAACCTACATCCCAGATTCTTTCTGGAATGCGCCTTGTTGCAGATGCCAACTCTCTACAGATCTCAGTATTCGATCATGACGTTTCTGCTCAAACAGATATTGTTGCTAACGTCGAGGTATCAGGCACCGCACTGGTCTCAGGTCGCCTACTAAATGAAATCATTGGGCGTCTTCCAAACCAGCCCGTCACTCTGGTTATTGATGGAACTAAAGCAGTTCTAACATGCGGCACATCGAAGTTTGAACTAGCTACTCTTCCGATTGCTCAGTACCCAACCCTTCCTCCAATTCCTCCAGTGAATGGAACTATCGACGGAGAAGCTTTTATATCCGCAATCAGAAGAGTTTCTGTAGCGTCAGCGAAGGATTCAACTAGACCTTTCCAAAAAGGTATTCAACTAAAAGCAACAGAAACTTCGATTACTTTCACAGCAGCCGATCCAAACCGAATTGCTCGTTGCCAGGTTCAGTGGTTGGGTAAGAACGTTCCTGATGACACTTCGGCAGTAGTTCTAACAAAGACAATGCAAGACATTGAAAAGACTTTTGCAAATCTCGGTGAAGTAAGTATTTCAATTTCACCTGATGGTGGAATGGTTGCTTTCCAAGCTAAGAACAGAATTGTCACAACTGTTGTTTTGAACATTGAGAACTACCCAGACATTGATCAGTATTTCCCGACTAACCTCGAGGAATCAGTAATCATCAACAAACAGGATTTGATTGATGCTACTCGTCGAGTTGAACTAGTTGTGAACGAATCTGAGGACACAATTCGCTACGCATTCGAAGAAGGCTTAGTCAATCTGGATTCAACAAGTTCTGAGAACAATGCATCTGAATCCGTTCAAGCAACACTGAATGGCAACCCAACTAGCTTGAGATTTAAGCCTTGGCTCTTCCATGATGGCCTAAGTCAAATAACTAGTGAGTTTGTTAAAATAGAATTCACAAAGAACCAAAGAGACCCAGCTCGTCCTGGACCAATCATCATGTCAAGCCAAACCTCCAAAGATGCAGCTTCGCCTGACACGTATCGGTATCTACTAAACCCGAACATGTTAAAGCGTTGAAAACAACGCATCAAAGCGAAAGGCAACAAATGCACATCGGATTAATTGGCTTGGGCAAAATGGGTGGCAACATGAGAACCCGTCTGAGAAACAAAGGCATTGAAGTAACCGGCTATGCACGCGATAGAGCGGTAGCCGATGTTGGCAGCATTGAAGAGTTGGTAGCAGCGCTACCTTCACCAAAGATTGTCTGGGTAATGGTCCCTCACGGTAAAGCAACCGACGATGTGATCAATGAGCTACAAAAGCATTTGGGTGCGGGGGATCTAATCATCGAAGGTGGAAACTCTAGATTCAGCGAAGACATTCGTCACGCAGCTCAGGTTGCTGAATCGGGTATTGGGTACCTGGACTGTGGAGTTTCGGGCGGTGTTTGGGGACTTCAAAATGGGTACGGACTAATGGTCGGTGGTGACGAGAAACTTGTGGCTCAAGCCATGCCAATCTTTGATGCTTTGCGACCAGAAGGTGAAAGAGCTGAAGGCTTCGTTCACGTTGGTGATGTTGGGGCAGGTCATTACGCGAAGATGGTCCACAACGGTATTGAGTACGCGATGATGCAAGCTTTCGCTGAAGGTTATGAACTTCTGGAGAAGAAGGACATCATCAAGGATGTTCATGGAACATTTGCTGCATGGCAAAGAGGAACCGTCGTTCGTTCATGGCTTCTAGATCTTCTTGTTCTTGCTCTTGAAGAAGATCCATCTCTTTCAAAAATCAAGGGTTATGTAGAAGACTCAGGTGAAGGTCGCTGGACTGTTGAAGAAGGTATTGCTAACGCAGTGCCGATGCCAGCAATCACAGCTTCACTGTTTGCACGTTTCACCAGCCGTCAAGACGACTCACCTGCAATGAAAGCTGTAGCGGCGCTGCGCAATCAATTCGGTGGTCACGCGGTTAAAAAGGCTGATTAGATTCTAGATGCACGTAAAGCATCTGACTCTTTCTAATTTTCGTAACTACGAAACCGTTGAACTTCCCCTGACCACTGGTGTCAATCTACTTGTCGGCAAAAACGGACAAGGAAAAACTAATTTAGCGGAAGCAATTTTTTTTGCGGCCACTTTGTCTTCTCATCGTGTTAGTGGCTATCTTCCCCTAATTCGTAAAGGTGAAAACAAAGCAATCGTCAGAGTATTAGCTAGGTTTGAGGATCGAGAAAATCTTCTTGAACTAGAACTAAACACTGAGTCGCCTAATCGAGCCCGTATCAACAAAAGTGATACACCACGATTTAGAGACATCCTGGGTTATGTAAATGCTGTTATCTTCTCCCCCGAGGATTTGGATATAGTCAAAAGAGATCCAGCCAACAGAAGAGCCTTTATAGATGAACTAATTGTTCAACTCTCTCCAAGAATGTCAGCTGTTTATAGCGACTATGAGAGAGTTTTAAAACAAAGAAACACTCTTATCAGAACAGCAAAGAACATGACATCAAGTGCATCTGGTCTAAGCACACTAGATTCCTGGGATCAGTCGCTTGTCAAAATCGGTAGTGAAATAATCGCTACTCGATTTGATGTGGCTCAGAGAATAGCCCCTTACCTGAGCGAAGCATATGCAGCTATAGCCGACGAAAAGAATGATCCATCTATCCAACTTAAGAGCTCTCTGATTTCGAATGATTCAGAAACGGATGGAACTGATTCGCAACTTCTCACCGGCGATAGGGCCGAGATAGAGGAACTCTATAGGGCTCGACTGGCGTTAGTCAGGAGCAAGGAAATAGAGCGCGGGATTACCTTGGTGGGACCTCACCGTGACGACCTACTTTTACTTCTAGGGACTTTGCCTGCTAAAGGATACATAAGTCATGGTGAGTCCTGGTCATATGCTTTGGCATTGAAACTAGCTAGTGCTTCACTTATTCGCAAAGATGCTCGAGCTGGAGATCCAATTCTGATTCTCGACGATGTGTTTGCAGAACTAGATTCAACTAGAAGGTCTCGACTGGCTAACCTCATATCGCATAATGAACAGGTGATTATCACTGCTGCCGTTTCCGAAGACGTTCCTAGCGAACTCACCGCAACCAAATTTAAGGTCACTGATGGAAGCCTTGAGGTAGCAAGTGACTAAAGAAAACGAGCCAGATGTAGCGGTCGAGTTTTACTATCGCATGCGAGCAGCTATAACCGGTCGCAAAGATAGAGACACCAAGCGTCGAGAAAAGAGCCAAAGACAGAGCTCTCGCCCATTTGATGAGGGCAGAGCACCTAAAACCCTGGCAAACACTATGGATGCCCTGATCCAGAACTTTGGTTGGCAATCTAAAGTTGCGGAAGCGGAGCTTTTCTCTAATTGGAAAGAACTAGTCGGAGACAGGGTTGCCGAGAGCAGTTTTCCAGAGGATCTCTCTAAAGGTATCTTGACCGTTAGATGTAAAAGTACCGCCTGGGCTACCCAGCTAAGACTCATGGGTAACGACATTTTGGTCAAAATTGGGGAAAGATTACCTGACCTTGAGGTCAAGGAATTAAGGTTTATTGGGCCTCAGGCACCTAGTTTTAAGAGGGGTTTTAGGACTGTTCAGGGTCGTGGCCCCAGAGACACCTTTGGGTAACGGAAGCCTTACTCGAGAAGTCAATAAACAAGCACCTTCTAGGCAGTTATCCACAGGCCCCAAAGCCGTCAAATAGTCCTCAAATAGGGCCTATTTTGGGCCATTCTGAGGCACTAAAAAGGGTAGAATGAAGAGGTTAGTTACCCCGGATTTAAGTCGCCTTATTGAAGGCGCTGTCGTGAGGGCCTGACTCGATGAAATAGGAGCTACACCCCCGTATGACCGATACCCAAAAAGGCTATGACGCCTCAAATATTCAAGTTTTAGAAGGCCTCGAGGCGGTTCGTAAACGCCCTGGAATGTATATCGGTTCAACTGGTCCTAGGGGTCTCCACCACCTCGTTTATGAGATCGTGGACAACGCTGTTGACGAAGCCCTAGCTGGCCACTGTAAAAACATCGACGTAGTAATTACTAAAGAGGGCTGGATCAAGGTCGCCGATGATGGCCGAGGCATTCCAGTTGATATGCACCCGGTTGAGAAGAAGCCTGCTGTTGAAGTGGTTCTAACCGTCCTGCACGCGGGTGGAAAATTCGGTGGTGGCGGCTATGCAGTGTCTGGTGGTTTGCACGGTGTGGGAGCATCTGTTGTTAACGCCCTATCAACACAGCTAAACGTAATTGTCGCTCGTGATGGTTTCATGTGGACTCAGAGCTATCTGGCCGGTGTACCAATGGCCCCACTAGCCAAGGGCAAGGAAGCTGACTTCACAGGTACTGTTATTGAATTCCTGCCGAGTCCAGAGATATTTGAAACTGTTGAATTCGACTACGAAACGCTTCGGTCAAGATTCCAGCAGATGGCATTCCTTAACAAAGGCCTAAGTATTTCTCTGCACGACGAGCGCAATGAGCGCAGCGATAAGTTTATGTACGAAAACGGATTGAAAGATTATGTTCAATACCTGAACTCAGCTAAAAAAGTTGATCTTGTCCACGATGAGATCATCGCCTTCGAATCTGAGAACGCCGAAAAGTCAATGTCTTTGGAAGTTGCGATGCAATGGACCAACGGATACAACGAAAGCGTGCACACTTACGCCAACACAATTAACACTCACGAGGGTGGAACACATGAAGAAGGATTTAGAACAGCTCTAACTTCTCTTCTAAACAAATATGCTCGTGACAAATCTCTCCTGAAAGAGAAAGACGAAAACCTAACCGGTGATGACGTTCGTGAAGGTCTAACAGCAGTTATTTCTGTGAAACTGATCGAACCTCAGTTTGAAGGTCAAACAAAAACCAAACTAGGTAATACCGAAGTTAAAGCTTTCGTGCAGAAGATTGCTAACGATAAGTTGGCTGACTGGTTTGATAGAAATCCAACCATGGCAAAAGAGATTTGCCGTAAAGCTATTCAAGCTGCAACTGCTCGACTAGCTGCTCGTAAGGCCAGAGAAGCAACTCGTCGTAAGGGGCTTCTCGAATCAACCGGCATGCCAGGAAAACTTCGTGATTGCTCTTCAAGAGATCCAAGACTCAGTGAAATCTACATCGTTGAGGGTGACTCGGCTGGTGGTTCAGCTATGCGTGGTAGAGATCCTGAAACTCAAGCGATCCTTCCTCTTCGTGGAAAAGTCCTTAACGTTGAAAAAGCCAGACTCGACAGAGCACTCGGCAACAGCGAAGTTCAAGCACTGATCACAGCGTTCGGAACCGGCATCGGTGAAGAGTTTGATGTCTCAAAGATTAGATATCACAAGTGCGTTCTGATGGCCGATGCTGATGTTGATGGTCAGCACATTCGAACACTTCTGTTGACTCTGCTCTACAGATTCATGAGACCTTTGATTGAACATGGTTATGTATACCTTGCTCAACCACCTTTGTATCGCATTAAGTGGAGCAACACCGAACACGAATACGTTTACTCTGATGCTGAGCGTGATGAAAAACTAGCAAGTGGTCAAGCTGCAGGAAAGCGTATTCCTAAGGAAAACTCCATCCAGAGATACAAAGGTTTAGGTGAGATGGATTACGACGAGCTGTGGGCAACAACTATGGATCCTGCACGCAGAACATTACTTCAGGTAACTCTGGACGACGCAGTTAGAGCAGATGAAATATTCTCAACACTTATGGGTGACGATGTTGAACTGCGCAGAACATTCATCCAACAAAACGCAAAGGATGTTCGCTTCCTAGATATCTAGAGCGGGAAAATACTATGACTGAAAACAATGAACCTATCGTCGACAGAGTCGAGCAAATAGATCTAAACGTTGAGATGCAAAGGTCTTACCTTGACTATGCAATGAGCGTTATCGTAGGTCGAGCTCTACCAGATGTTAGAGACGGACTAAAGCCTGTTCACCGCAGAGTTATCTATGCAATGTATGACGGTGGCTATAGACCAGACAAGCAGTTCTCCAAGTGTTCTCGTGTTGTGGGAGATGTCATGGGTCAGTACCACCCGCATGGCGATGGCGCTATCTATGACACTTTGGTTCGTCTTGTTCAGGAATGGAACCTACGCTACCCACTAGTAAACGGGCAGGGTAACTTCGGTTCTCCGGGTAACGATGGTGCAGCAGCTCCTCGATACACAGAGTGCCGCATGGCACCTCTAGCTCTTGAGATGGTTCGAGACATCGACGAAGAGACAGTCGACTTCCAAGACAACTATGACGGCAGAACACAGGAACCAACTGTTCTACCAAGCCGTATACCTAACCTTCTTATCAACGGATCTATTGGTATTGCTGTTGCGATGGCAACAAACATTCCGCCGCACAACCTTAGAGAAGTTGCCGAGGGTGCGCAGTGGGCTCTAGCTAACCCAGGTGCGTCTCAAGAAGAACTACTGACAGCTTTGATGCAGCGCATCAAGGGACCAGACTTTCCAACAGCTGCAACAATTCTTGGATCCCAAGGAATCAAGGACGCCTATAGAACTGGTCGCGGTTCTATCACTATGCGAGCAATCGTAAATGTTGAAGAACTGCAGGGAAGAACTTGTTTAGTTGTAACTGAACTTCCTTACCAAGTCAACCCAGACAATCTAGCTCTAAAGATTGCTGAACTAGTTAAGGAACAACGCCTAACCGGTATCGCAGATATTCGCGATGAGACTTCAGGTAGAACTGGTCAGCGACTAGTTATTGTTTTGAAGAAAGATGCAGTTGCTCAGGTTGTTCTAAACAACCTTTACAAGTTCACTCCACTGCAGGAAAACTTCAGCGCTAACATGTTGGCTCTTGTTGATGGAGTCCCTAGAACTCTTAGTCTTGATGGATTCATCACCTACTGGATCGCCCATCAGATTGAAGTCATTGTTAGAAGAACTACCTTCCGTCTAAGAAAAGCCGAAGAGCGTGCACATATTCTGCGCGGTTATCTCAAGGCACTCGACGCTCTTGATGAAGTAATCAAACTCATTAGAGCAAGTGCAACAGCAGACGATGCTCGTGAAGGATTGATCAAACTTCTTGAAATCGATGACTTGCAGGCAAGAGCAATCTTGAA
>CANKLZ010000018.1 GCA_947483795.1 Micrococcales bacterium
AATACCGCGGACATGGTGCTGCTTTTAGCCAGAGCAAAAGCCGAGGCAGTGCTAAATCATCCTGAAGCTCAAAGTGCTCTAATCATTGGCTGTGACAGTTCGCTAGATCTAGATGGCGAAGCACTCGGGAAACCTCATGACCCAGAGGTGGCCATTGAGCGCTGGAAGTCCATGAGAGGTCGATCAGGCAGGCTATACACCGGCCATTGGCTCATTGATAACCGAGATCATGCCAATCCAAAGGCTCAGGGACAAGCAACTAACACCACCGTTCACTTTGCCAACCTCTCAGATTCCGAGATATTGGCCTATGTAGGCACCGGAGAACCCCTCAAAGTAGCAGGTGCTTTCACCATAGATGGCCTTGGTGGGGCCTTTATTAGGGCTATCGAGGGTGACTCTCATACCGTTGTTGGCCTGAGTTTGACTACCCTCCGGGACCTCTGCATCAAGCTTGGGGTCGATTACCCAAGTCTTTGGAGCTCTAAATAGGTAGGCTTGTATCTTATGACTGCCTCAAAATCAGCCAAGATAACCAAGGTCCTCGTTGCTAACCGCGGTGAGATTGCCGTCCGTATCATTCGAGCAGCCAAGGATGCCGGCATCGGAAGCGTCGCAATCTATGCCGACCAAGACCGAGACGCTATGCATAGCCGCATGGCTGATGAGTCTTATGCACTCAATGGAACGACCAGCGCTGACACATATCTAGTTATTGAAAAGATCATTGCAATCGCCAAGAGATCTGGTGCTGATGCCATTCACCCTGGCTATGGCTTCCTCGCTGAAAACGCAATCTTTGCTCAAGCAGTTATAGATGCGGGAATTATCTGGATAGGCCCATCCCCTAAAGCAATCGACCAACTGGGTGACAAAGTCTCTGCGCGTCACGTTGCTGAAAAGGTTGGCGCACCCCTAGCCCCTGGAACTCTGAACCCAGTATCTGGAGCAGATGAAGTCCTTGAGTTCGTAGCCAAGCACGGACTACCTATCGCCATTAAAGCTGCCTATGGTGGCGGTGGCCGAGGTATCAAAGTTGTTTATAACAAAGAAGAGATAGCCGAAGCCTTTGACTCTGCTACCCGAGAAGCAGTAGCTGCTTTCGGTCGAGGCGAATGTTTTGTTGAAAAGTATCTAGAAAAACCACGTCACGTTGAAACCCAGTGTCTAGCAGATGCCTACGGCAATGTAGTTGTTGTTTCAACCAGAGACTGTTCTCTGCAGAGAAGACATCAGAAACTTGTTGAAGAAGCTCCAGCTCCTTTCGTATCTGATGATCAGGTCAAGAGACTATACGAATCTTCAAAAGCAATATTGAAAGAGGTTGGCTACCAAGGGGCTGGAACTTGTGAGTTCCTAGTTGCTCAAGATGGTACCATCTCATTCTTAGAGGTAAACACCCGCCTTCAAGTTGAGCACCCAGTATCTGAAGAAGTAACCGGCCTTGACCTTGTTCGTGAGCAGTTCAGAATTGCTGAAGGCGGCAAGCTTGAATACGGAGATCCAGTAGTCACAGGACACTCATTCGAATTCAGAATTAACGGCGAAGATGCTGGTAGAAACTTTATGCCAGCGCCTGGAACTGTTCACACCTTCAAGGTCCCTGGTGGTCCTGGCGTTCGTGTAGACACCGGTGTTGAAGCAGGCTCTGAAATCTCTGGCTCATTCGACTCAATGATCGCAAAGCTAATCGTCACAGGTGCAACAAGACAAGAAGCCCTAGAGAGATCTAGAAGAGCTCTAGCTGAAATGCATGTCGAAGGTATGCCAACAGTTCTTCCTTTCCACAGAAAGATTGTCAACGACCCAGCATTTATTGGTGCAAACGGAAAGTTCGGTATCTACACCCGATGGATTGAAACCGAGTGGAATAACGACATTGAGCCTTGGTCAGGATCAAACCAACCAGGTGCTCAAGCTCCAGCTCGTAACAGCGTTGTTGTTGAAGTTGATGGCAAGCGAATTGAAGTTAGCCTACCTAAGCAACTATTCCTGAGTGGCGGATCTTCCAAGCCAGCAGCTCACGCTCCTAAGCGCAAAGCTCACACCGATGTTCAGGTTGATTCAGGTAAACACCTAACCGCTCAGATGCAAGCAACTGTTGTGAAGATTGCAGTATCTGAAGGTGACAAAGTAACCGCAGGTCAACAGCTCTTAGTTCTCGAAGCTATGAAGATGGAATCTCCTCAGAACGCTGTCAAAGATGCAGTCATCAAGAAGATTCACGTATCTGTAGGAGCAACCGTTCCTGCTGGAACTATGCTCATTGAATTTGAAGAGTAGCCGCACCCCCTTTGCTTAGGCAGGTGTTATCCTAAGGTCTGGAGGTAGGCCATGTTTCCATCAGGATACACAAAATATGCATCTGCGAGTAAAAAGCAAGGTAGCTCACCAGAGATTTTGCTAGCCCGCTACGCTACCCGATTTAAAATGGCTGGGCAATTAGAAAGCATTTCTCTCCTCGATCATTCCAAAGATTCCGAAAATCTATACCTTCATGTTATGAGGATTTCCTTTGCTTACTCAGCTCTCGAGTCTTTGGAGGAGTATTTGGGAAAGAAAGTCAACCTTAAGAACCTTGAGCTTGCAAAGCAAATAAGGCTTTGTTCTACAAAAACTAAAAGTTTCTTCCTGACCCAATCTGGAACCAAACTTGAGAATCAATTATCAAAATTTTTCACTTTCAAAAGTGACTCCGACATAAGGCACTTTTGCACGGCAATAAGGCACTCGATGTTTCATGGACAGTTCAATCCTTATTCCTCAGGACTGAACAGCAAAAAAGGAGTTTTGCTGATGGAGCGTGTTGAAAAAATGCTATTTACCTCGATGAACGAAACCAGTGAAATTCTCTTTCTAAAATTGGCTAAAGAAAACAAATGAAACGAATATCACTACTCTTTAGACTGTTGGCGATTCTGGCTATAGTGACCATCGATTCACCGCTTCTCCAATATTCCACCTCTGCGGAAGCTGATTCAGCCAAGCCGACAGATATTTTCACCTCCGCCGGCAAGAACCAGACGTGCTTCTTGAACGATTTAGGCTCCGTGCGTTGTTGGGGTTCAGCCATGGAGCAACCTGATTCCGATGAAGTGTTTATCTCGATTAGTAGTGGTAGTGGTACCTGCGGAGTTACGAGTGAACACAAGGTGGTGTGTTGGGGCCAAGATAATGTTGGACGCCTAATCCCAAATAATCTCGATCCTGTAAAAGAAATAAAAATTAGTGCCTACACAGCCTGCGCGAGAACGCTAGCCAACCAGTTGAGGTGCTGGGGAGAGGCTGCCCCAACGGACATACCTGATGTTGAGATTATCGACTTTGGTGTCGGGCTTTCGCATGTTTGCCTCGTCGACACAATGTCGAAAGTCCAATGTTTTGGATATGGAGAAGGAACATGGATGCCAAGGGATTTAGGTCCTATCAAACAACTTGCGGTTGGAGGAAATGCTTCTTGCGCCTTGAGAGAAGATGGCTCATACGCCTGCTGGGGATCATATGGTCGTCTCGAAGGGGGAATGCCTGAACAAGGTAGCGTGCAGGAAATACATCTTGGGCTTTACGGATCCTCTTGCTGGAGAGAGGTAACTAGAGTTAGATGCAGTTTTTGGGCGGGCAGCCTCTCTAGCTCTTGGCTTGGAGCTCAAATAAGCGTGGGGATGGACCATGTGTGTGGTGTTGCCACAGACAAAAGGGTTTTTTGCGGTGGAAGTATTGAGAATGGGAAAAGTAGGTTTCCAATACAACGCCTGTACGGTGAACACTTTTATGTAGTAGTCGAGTCAGCTCGAGATAGTAGGGCTTCTCTATCGATTGTGCTGAAAGAGCACTTCTACCCAAAAATGCAATACAAGGTTTTCCTGAAACAAAACACGGTCTGTGAACTTCAATACTATGAAAACTGCTCTTTTGGAGGGCTAGTCGATGGGCAAACGAACACTGTCACCGTTGAAAGTGTGTTCGGTAGCAGGACCATACAGCTCAATCCAAAAACTAGCTTCAAGTCAGTCGGGTTGGCGAGCATAAAAAGAGCAGGTCTATTTACCCTTCGAGCAGAAGTAGGTACTTGGGACCCCAGCCCGGCCTTGTCTTTCACATGGCTTAAGAATGGCCAGGAGATTCTCAATGAAAATCAGCAAAGTCTATACATAGTTCCAGCGGACTTGGGAAGTTCATTTCAAGTAAAAATTACTGGAGACTTAGCTCCTTATGAAGACAGAAGTGTCCTGTCTCCTACTTTAGAAACAAAGAAGGTTTCCCTACCCTGTATCGCAAACCCGGATCCGTCGATTTGGATGAGATCAAAGAGTGCTCCGGCAATTTCTGGGAAGCCAGTAATCGGAGAAGTACTAAAAGCCGCAAATGGTGTCTGGGGTAAAGGGTTCAGTCTTTGTAGTTTCTGGTACTCAAACAGTGCTGCAATTAGCCCGAGAGGATCATCTTCCTACACCGTAAGAAGCACCGACGCAGGGAAATATCTGCAATACGTGGTAGTTGGCACTGAGAAGAGCGGGTCAAGTTTGCTGAGATTCAGTGAACCTATTCTTGCTCTGAAGAAAAGCTTCGCCTCCGCTAAAGCACCGGCCATTTCTGGAAAACTTGGCTTGGGTGACAAGCTCACAGGAGTACCAACAAAATGGGAAAATGGAACGACCTTTACTTCACAATGGCTAAAACTAGGAGTTGAAATCAAGGGTGCGTCCAAAAGTACTTATTTGATTCAGGAATCGGATCTTGGGAGCAAAATTCAATTTAGAATCTGCGGATCAAAGAAAGATTTCCAATCTAAATGTCTAGTTAGCGCAGCGAAATCCATTCCATTAGGAGAAATAAAGCCAATTCCTAAAGTGGCGTTATCTTTGAAGACTTCCAAAGTCGGTGATGTTTTGAACTTGAATACTGGAGTGTGGCCAGCCGGAGTCACATTGACAATAGCTTGGCTCAGAGATTCAACTCCAATAGCTCAGCAATCCAGCTCCACTTACACTATTTCCAATTCTGATCGTGGGCGCATTCTGTCGGCGTCCGTGATCGCTAGCAAGCCTGGGTATAAGTCAATAGTTCTCCCCATAGCTATCGGCAAAATACCATGAAACCTTCTCGAACAAGCCAAATGAAGCAACCTAAGGAGCAGCACCTAAGTAAACTTCAACATTTCTAAGTTCAGTCAGTGCAGCTGCATTTCCTAAGATTAGACTTGGGTAATGAGCAATCCTTTAGATGATCCAAAGGCGGATCCTTTCCAAATAGCCCAACTTGCAGCCCAAGTAATTGCTGACAAGTCCGGCATAGCCCAACATGATATTGCACTTACTTTAGGCTCTGGCTGGGCTAAAGCTGCTGACCTTATTGGTGAAACAGTGTCGACAATTGATGCGGCAGATATCCCTGGTTTCACTAGGTCTGAGGTTGTTGGACACGTCTCAACTATTCGCTCGATTCTTCTACCTTCAGGTAAGCATGCTCTAGTTCTTGGAGCTAGAACTCACTACTACGAAGGTCATGGAGTTAGAAGAGTTGTTCATGGTGTTAGAACTGCAGCAGCTGCTGGAGTAAAGACCATGATCCTGACCAATGGTGCTGGAGGTATCAAAACTTCTTGGCTACCTGGCACACCAGTTCTAATTAGTGACCACATTAACTTCACTTCAGCTAGCCCCATTGAAGGCGCTAACTTCGTTGACCTTACAGATCTTTATGCAGTTCGTCTAAGAGATATTGCTAGAACAGTTGATTCATCTTTAGATGAAGGCGTATACATGCAGTTCCGTGGACCTCACTATGAAACCCCTGCCGAAGTTCAGATGGCTAAGCACATGGGTGCTCACATCGTAGGTATGTCAACTGCTCTTGAAGCAATTGCTGCAAGACAGTCTGGTCTTGAAGTTCTAGGACTATCTCTTTCAACTAACTTGGCTGCTGGTATCAGCGATTCACCACTTAGCCACAAAGAAGTTCTTGAAGCAGGCAAAGAAGCAGAGCCTCGCATTAGTGCCCTGCTTGCTGCGATTGTGGCCAAGCTCTAAAAATGTCTTTAGAAGAATTAAAAGCAAAAGCTTTAGCCTGGCTTGAACAAGACCCTGATTCAGAAACTAGAGCTGAATTACAAGAACTCATCAATAACGATGACCTTGCTGGTCTTGAATCTAGATTCCATGCCCGTTTAGATTTTGGAACAGCAGGCCTTCGAGGAGAACTTGGTGCTGGCCCTAACCGAATGAACAGAGTTCTGGTTGCGCAAACTGCAGCAGGTCTTGGAAATTTTCTGCTAAACCAAAACTCAAGCCCAAGTGTTGTAATAGGTTTCGATGGTCGTGTAAACAGCGATGTCTTTGCTAAAGATTCAGCCGAAGTGCTTACTGGCATGGGCATCGAAGTTCTTCTCTTAGATCAAATGTGTCCCACCCCGCTAGTTTCCTTTGCTACTAGAGCTCTAAAGATGAGCGCAGGAATCATGGTTACCGCATCACATAACCCACCTAGAGATAACGGATACAAGGTATACCTTGGTGGCGATTTCAACGGTTCACAGATTATTTCTCCAGTTGATAACCAGATTGCTGACGAAATAACCAAGATTGCAAATACCAAGAATTTTGATGAACTGACCAAGTCTGAGAATTACAAAATAATTGGCCCAGAGATCCGAGCTGCCTATCTCGAAAGCGCTCTTCTAGCTGGCGGTAAATCAGATGGCAATCCACTGAAGATTGTTTACACACCGATGCACGGCGTCGGTTGGGCAACTATAGAGCCTTTGTTTGAAAGTTCTGGTTCAGAAGAACTTATTCCAGTGCCTGAACAAATAAGTCCTGACGGAAACTTCCCAACTGTTGCTTTCCCTAACCCGGAAGAACACGGAGCTCTTGATTTAGCGATGGCATTAGCAGCCAAGGAAAATGCGGACCTGATTATTGCTAATGACCCTGATGCCGACCGTGTTGCTTTGGCATTGCCAACAGCTAATGGCTGGAAAAGACTAACCGGAGATCAGGTGGGACTTATACTGGCTGATGAAATTGCCAGCAAGGCAACTAGCGGTGTGCTTGCCTGCAGCATTGTTTCTAGCTCTGCATTAGCCAAGGTTGCTAACCACTATGGCTTAGAGTTCAAAGCCACACTCACTGGGTTTAAGTGGATCTCTAAGATTCCTAATCTCATCTTTGGCTACGAAGAGGCACTGGGTTATTGCATTGACCCTGAGCATGTAGCTGACAAAGATGGCATCAGCGCTGCTCTCATGCTTGCCAACATAGCTCGAAGAGAAAAGGCCAATGGCAGAACTCTTTTGGATCTATTGGATGAACTAGGTCAGCGTTACGGCTTTTATGCAACCGGTCAGATATCTATCCGTGTAAGCGACCTAAGCATTATTGGCAAGGCTATGCACAGCATCAGAACTAACCCGCCTCAAACCCTGGCAGGGCTTCCAGCAGTATTTACTGACATGAACCTGGGTAGCGCTGAACTTATGCCAACCGATGGTTTGCGCTTTGATTTGGCTGATGGCCGCAGGGTTATTATTAGACCGAGCGGGACTGAGCCTAAGTTGAAGTGTTATTTAGAGGCTGTAGCAGCTTCAAAAGAAGAAGCTCAAGCACTACTTGGCTCTTTAGAGCAGAGCTGCCGTGAGCTTTTGGCGGATTTCAGTTAGATCAAAGACGTGATCTATTGGGACAATCTTCCCTGGCATTCCCTCAAGTAAGACAACTAATTCAGGGGTAGTCAGGATGATATCTGCACCGATACCTTCTCGCTTGGCTTTAGTGATATCGGCTGCCACTACTTCAGCATCAATTCCCATGGCTTCAAGGACTTTTTCGGCATTCATTTTCAGTAGCACTGAGGTGCCGATGCCCATTCCACAAACCGAAAGAATCTTCATACCTTCAGTTTAACTAAGGTAGGAGCGGACTTCTGCCTCTTTCGTAGCATTGAGCAATAAAGTTACCTTTTCTTCACTCATTAGTAATTCACTAAGTGCAGCCATCAAGTCGATATGACCATCATGATCTGTTGCCGCTAACCCAATCACAAGTGAGACAGGATCATTTGATTGACTACCAAATTCAATTGGAGTTGAAAGAGTAACTAGAGACAAACCAGTTTCTAGAACAGATGCCGATGGTCTGCCATGAGCAAGGGCTATACCAGGAGCTATAACCATGTATGGGCCTAGCTCTTCAAATGCCTCAATCATCTCCTGGGTATAAGTGGAAACAGTTCTTTTACTCTCAACTAACCCAGCACCAGCAAGTTCAAAACTCTCACGCCAAGAGGTGCAGGATTGTTGAAGCTTTATAGAGCCTTCACCTAGGGCAAGAGATAGAACCGAACTCATTATTACTTAGCAGCCTCAAAGGCATCTGAGATACGCTCGATGATTTCAGCTCTGATATCCATGTCCATAAAGCCTGCGTTAGCAGCATTCAACTGGAACAGCTCAAGATCATCCAGGTCATAACCAAAAGTTTCAGAAAGGAGTTCTAGCTCTCGTGTGAGAGTTGTGCCACTCATCAAACGGTTATCGGTGTTCACAGTTACGTTGAAGCCAAGGCCATAAAGAATATCAAATGGATGATCACTTATCTGTGGCTGTTCGATATCAGGTAGGGCACCTGTCTGCAGGTTAGACGAAGGGCTTAGCTCTAGTGCGATGCCACGATCTAGGACCCAAGCAGCAATATCTCCTAGAGCCTTTTGATTTTCATCTTCAGCATCAACAAAGATGTCTTCAATGATACGAACGCCGTGACCTAGTCTCAGGGTTCTACCATCAACAATTGCATCCTTGATTGATTCCCTACCCGCACCTTCACCAGCATGCAGGGTTACCGGCATCAGCTGTTCGTTTAGCCAAGCGAATACTTCTGCGTGACGAGATGGACTAAAGCCAGCTTCAGGTCCTGCATAGTCAAAACCAACCACTCCACGATCGCGGTAAGCAACAGCTAGTTCAGCAACCTCTTGAGCGTTGTTGTTCTGCCTCATGGCAGTAATTAGCTGGCCTGTGACTAGGTAGCCGCCATTAGCTGAAACTTCTGCTCTACCCTGGCTTAGGCCCTCTTCAACATACTCAACTACCTCTTCAAGGGTTAGTCCCTTCTCAAGGTGCTGTTCTGGTGCATAACGAACCTCACCATAGATAACTCCATCGGCTGCAAGGTCAAGAGCGAACTCACGAGCTACTCGAATGAGCCCTTCTTTAGTTTGCATAACCGCACAGGTGTGGACGAAGGTCTCAAGGTATCTCTCCAATGAGCCTGAATCACAAGATTCTAAGAACCACTGACGTAGGTCCTTGGCGTTGTCGGCTGGAAGTTCATGGCCAATCTCAGCTGCTAACTCAATGATTGTTTGAGGGCGCAGACCACCATCTAGGTGATCGTGCAGTGAAACTTTAGGCAGGGACTGGATGTCTAGATTAGGCATTGATTCATTTCTCTTTAGGCGTTGATACGGTCAAGGATAAGTGGTGTGTAACTAGATGAAACTGATTCTTCAATCTTGATCCCGCCAGCAAGAGCATCAATAGCTCTCTCAAAACGTTCTGATTCATCTGTGTAAAGGGTAAGTAGTGGTGCACCCTTCTCAATCTTCTCTCCACGCTTAGCGTGAATAATGATTCCTGCACCGAATTGAACTGGATCTTCTTTACGAGCACGACCGGCACCTAGTCGCCATGATGCTGTTCCAACAGCTAGCGCATCTAGTTCGTTTACGAAACCAGAAGCTTCAGCCAAGATTACGTGCTCATGCTTGGCAACCTGCATCTTTGCAGTTGGGTCCCCCTGCTGTGCTCTAATCATTTCGTTCCACTTATCCATGGCACGACCATCGTTTAGCGCTGCTGCAACATCAACATCACTCTTACCTGATAGTCGAAGCATTTCTGTAGCAAGGGCCACTGTGATATCAATGAGGTCTTGAGATCCACCCCCGGCAAGAACTTCAACAGCCTCATCAACTTCTAAGGCGTTACCCACCTTGCGACCCAGTGGTGTTGACATGTCGGTAAGTAGTGCTCTGGTCTTCACTCCTGCATCAGCACCTAGTTGAGTAAGAACTTGAGCCAACTCTTTGGCTCGATCCAAAGTCTTCATGAAAGCACCTGAGCCAACCTTGACATCAAGAACTAAAGCAGAGGTTCCCTCTGCAATCTTCTTGCTCATGATTGAGCTAGCGATTAGTGGAATAGCTTCAACAGTTCCAGTAACATCACGAAGTGCATAGAGCTTCTTATCTGCTGGGGCAAGACCTGCTCCAGCAGCACAAATTACAGCATTAACTTCTTGAAGTTGGTCAAACATTTGCTGGTTAGTCAAAGATGCCTGCCAGCCAGGAATAGCCTCTAGCTTGTCTAGTGTTCCACCAGTGTGGCCTAGACCTCTTCCAGATAGCTGTGGCACAGCAACACCAAATACGGCTACAAGTGGTGCCAGCATCAGTGTGATCTTGTCCCCCACCCCACCGGTTGAGTGCTTGTCAGCTGTAGGCATAGTTAGTGAGCTGAAATCTAATCTTTCACCGGTAGCAATCATGGCCAAAGTTAGATCTTTGATTTCTCTTCGGTTCATGCCATTCAGCAAGATAGCCATAGCCATTGCTGACATTTGCTCGTCAGCAACAACACCGGATGTGTAGTTATTGACTAACCAGTTGATTTGCTCTGTAGTTAGTTCTTGCTTCTCACGTTTAGCAACAATTAGTTCAACAGCGGAAAATTCTTTAGACAATTGATTTCCTAGTTTCTTTCATTAGCGCCGAAACCTTCGGCTAGATCACGAGGACCAAATGCATCTGGGAGAACTTGTTCAATAGTTTTGATGCCTGAAACGGTTTGTAAGAGCATTCCCTCTCTAGAGTGTTCAAACAATAGTTGACGACATCTGCCACAAGGCATTAATACATTCTCTGCACCATCAACGCAGTAGAAGGCCACAAGCTTTCCGCCACCGGTCATACTCAGATTGCTAACCAGCCCACACTCGGCACACAGTCCAACACCATAACTAGCATTTTCGACATTACAACCTGAAACGATACGGCCATCATCAACTAGAGCAGCAGCTCCTACTGGGAAGTGGCTATACGGAGCGTAGGCTTTCTGCATTGCTCGAATAGCAGCAGCCTTTAGTTCATCCCAATCGATTTCTTGAGTCATTTTTAGCCCTTTACATATGGTTGGCCGGATGCAGCTGGCGGTTTCACTCTTCCAGCAAAACCTGCAACTGCAACCAATGTCACAAGGTAAGGAACCATTGTGATGAAGTCCACTGGGATACCAGGAGAAACCTGGTTAGCCCAAACTTTGAGGATGATTGTGAAACCAAAGAGCAAAGCTCCAAGGGTCACATAGATTGGCTGCCAACGTCCCAAGATGACAACTGCAAGCGCAATGAATCCAAGACCTGCTGACATTTCACGACCGAAGGAACCTACGTTTCCAAGTGTTAGTGATGCTCCACCTAAACCTGCAACCATACCGCCGATGGTTACCCACCAGAATCTAGTTCTTCCAACGTTGATACCAACGGTGTCTGCTGCTAGAGGATGTTCACCAACTGCACGCGCTCTAAGACCTAGCTTGGTTCTAAACAATACGTACCAAAGCAAAGGCACGAGAACGAACATCAAATAAACAGTGATCCTGTTGTTGAAAAGCACCTGACCAAGAACTGGGATCTCTGACAGCAAAGGAATAGGAAGCTTTTCGAAAGTTCCAGGGAAGTTTAGGTTGATGCTGTCATCGTCGACCCACGCTGAATACAGGAAGTTAGTTACTCCGATAACCAATACGTTCAACAAAACACCAATTATGATCTGTTCTACCAAGTATTTGATAGCAAGAGAAGCCAGCACCATAGAAAGTAAACCTGAAGCTATCATCGCTGCAATCATTCCGATGTATAGGTTTCCGGTTATTGTTCCAAGGATCGCTGATACAAAAGCACCGGTTAGCAGCTGACCTTCAATTGCAATGTTCACCACACCAACACGTTCAGACATGATGCCTGCCATACCACCGAAGATGAGTGGGATAGCTAGCACCAGAGTGTTACCAAGGATAAATATCATCTGCACACCTTGGGTTGCTTCGGTTGCGAGCCAACCAAGCAGGGCCATCATGGCCCCCAGGCCATAGATAGCAATCAGCCATACGGGTGTCTTCCCGCCACGAATGGTTAGTGCAATAGAAAGCAAACCAATAAGCAAAAGAGCCGCACCAACGAGCGTGCAAAAGAACATTGAGTTCACAATAAATGGTGGTAACTGAATTGCTTCTCGCTTATCGCTCCACACAAAACTGATGTCACCTGTTTTGCCTAGGAAACCGAAAAAGATTAACACAACTAAGGCAGCTGCAACTAATGTGATTGGAGTTTTTAGACTCGGCTTTGTTTCAGCCGATGAGAACATGCCTGGAGTGACTTCGATATTTGTCATTATTTGATCACCTTTGCAGCTTTAGCCTGTTGTGCGGCCTCGAAAACCTTAGGGCCTGGGACCGGTAGACGGTAGAAGGCTCTAATGATCGGAGGGGCCGCAATAAAGAGAACTATTAGAGCTTTAACGACACCTAGCACTTCTGGAGAAACACCAGCCACCTGCATAGTTGCCGATCCTGCCTTGAATGCACCAAAGAGCATTCCAGCCATCACAACACCACCGGCTCTGGAGCCACCCAGCAGAGCTACCGTAATGGCATCAAAGCCAATACCAGCTTCGATGCTGGTGGTAAGACCACCGTCAACGCTCAATCCTTGGTTAGCTGCAGCTAAACCTGAGAAACCAGCTGAAATAGCTAGAGCCCAAACGAAAGTGTTTTCAACCTTGATACCGGCTGCTCTGGCTGCTGATGGGTTGTGTCCAACCATGCGGAACCTAAATCCAAAAGTTGATTTCTCCATTAGCCACCAGTAGAAAACAACCGCGAGAACAGCAAAAATCAACCCGTAGTGCAGTTGGAAATCTGGCCCTAGTAACAAACCAAGTCGAGCAGTGCCATCTGGGTTATCCGACTTAGGAGTTCCACCACCGTTTTCTTCAAGTAAAAGGTTTGGCTGCCTTAGGAGGTATGTAAACAAAGATAAGGCTACATAGTTGAGCATGATTGTCACGATAACTTCGTGAGCTCCGGTTCTGGACTTGAGAAGACCAACAATCATTCCCCAGATCATTGCACAGACAACAGCTGCAAGCACAGCTGCGAGCATGTGAATGATTATTGGCATCTGAAGACGAGTTGAAACAAATGTTGCTCCAGCTAAACCAACTAGCATTTGACCTGTTGCACCGATGTTGAATAGCCCAACTCGGAAAGTAAGAGCAACACCGAGGCCCGCCATAATTAGTGGAGCTGCAAACCGAAGTGTTTCAGTGAATGGACGAATAGCACTAACAAAATTATCGGCACCAAAGTTGATAACCGAACCTGCGAATAGTGCTCCATAACCATCTTGAACAGTCCACCAGATACTTGAAAGCGCGTAACTAGGATCGGTTCCAAAATCTTCAAACGCCTTAATGACATTCTTATCGAAGACCACCATGAATACAGCTCCGATGAGGAATCCGAGCAAAATAGAAAGTCCAATGCGAACTGGGTCACCCGACATAATTTCGTGGAGAACTGAAGTTGCTTTATCTTGCCCTGACTTTACGGGATCTAGATCTTTTTTCTTACTCATGCCGCGATACCTGCCATCATTTTTCCAAGTTTTTCTCTTGTTGTTTTCGCATCAACGATTCCAACGAATCGACCTCGATACATCACTGCAATCCGGTCGGCTAGGGAGAGAACTTCATCTAGCTCTGTAGAAATAATCACGACTGTTTTTCCAGCGTCTCTAGCTGCAACTATCTGCTCGTGAATGAACTCAATAGAGCCAACGTCAACACCACGGGTTGGTTGAGATGCAATCAAGACCTTTAGGTCGCGACTCATCTCTCTAGCAACAACTACCTTTTGCTGGTTACCACCGGATAGCTGCTTGGCTAGTGTTGTCGCAGATGGAGTTCTAATGTCGAACTCCTTGATTAGCTTCTCCGCAATCTCGTCACGTTTAGCAAAATCAATTTGCACACCTTTAGCAAATGGCTTACCAAAAGAGCCATCAAGCATCAGATTCTCTGCAATCGTGAAGTCCCCTACTAAACCGTCTTTCTTTCGGTCTTCAGGAATGTAACCAACACCTGCTTCGAGCACTTGACGCACATTACTCTTAGTCAGGTCCTGCCCAGCAACCTGGATACTTCCACTGTGGATTTTTCTCAAGCCTAGGATTGCCTCAGCCAACTCAGTCTGCCCATTACCTTGAACACCTGCGATAGCGAGAACTTCACCATCGTGAACACTAAAGCTAATACCATTCACCATCTGCTGATTGCGATCATCAAGAACAGTCAAGTCTTTAACTACGAGAGTTTCAACTCCAACTTTGGCTGCCTTCTTTGAAGTATTTAGATCAACTTCGCGACCAACCATCAAGGAAGCAAGTTCGCCAGCAGAAGCCTTAGGACTTGCCTCTGAAACAACCTTGCCTTGACGGATAACAATGATGCGATCAGCTACCTGCTGCACTTCGCGTAGCTTGTGAGTGATGAAGATAATGGAAGTCCCGTTTTTACTTAGCCCTCTCATAATCTCCATGAGCTCATCTGTTTCCTGAGGGGTTAGAACTGCTGTTGGTTCATCCAGAACAAGAATTTTGGCATCTCTAGCGAGAGACTTAATAATCTCAACTCGCTGTTGGGCTCCAACGGGAAGATCCTGAATCTTTGCATCCGGGTCAATATCAAAGCCAAATCGATCAGAGATCTTTTTTACTAGTTTGCGAGCAGCATTGAGATCTAGGTTGCCGACCTTGCCTGTTGGCTCGTGCCCCAATACAACGTTCTCAGCCACAGTAAAGACAGGGATCAACATGAAGTGCTGGTGCACCATGCCAATTCCAGCTGCCATGGCTTCGCCAGGACCAGAAAACTTCTGGACCTTGTCGTCGATAAGGATTTGACCTTCGTCAGGTTGCAGCAAACCATAAAGCACGTTCATAAGGGTTGACTTGCCAGCACCGTTTTCGCCAAGCAAGCTTAGAATCTCGCCTGGTTGCAGGGTCAAACTGATGTTGTCGTTGGCTACTAGGGTACCGAAGCGTTTAGTGATGTTTTTGACTTCAAGCTTCATAACAGGTACAGGCTCCTTCGCATTTCCTTTTTACTAATCTACCCCAAGTTATTCAAGGTCAGATTTAAGCAGAACTGCCGAGGCCTAAGCCTCGGCAGTTCCTAAACTACTTAACTATTTACTAGCTAAGTGGGTCGATTGAACCATCGATAATGCCAGCCTTTAGTTCAGCTAGCTTCGCAGTTAGATCTGCATCAATGAACTCAGTTACAGAGATGTCAGTTCCACCGTTAGCCAATGTACCTCTGTATTCCTTGCCTGAGAAAGCAACCTTGTCAACTGCTAGCTCCTTCACGATGTCGTAAACAGCAGATGCCATTCTCTTCTCGATTGAGGTAAGAGTGATTGGTGCGTACTCTGGGCTGGTAACGCTGATGTTCTTGTCAACACCGATCATCTTGGCGTCAAAGCCAGACTCTTCGATTGCTTCCTGTAGAGCACCGAACTGGTCGCCACCTACTGGAACTAGAACGTCAGCACCTGCAGATAGGTGTCCAGCTGCAATTGTCTTGCCTTCTGGAGCGTTAGGTGCGAATCCACCGATGAAGTCACCGGTCTTTGCAACTGGGTCCCAACCAAGAACGGTCACTGGTGTGCCTGTCTCAGTTTCGTATGCCTTTGCACCGTAGTAGAAGCCATCCATGAACGCAGTTACTGCGTCAATCTGAATTCCACCGTAAACGCTAACAACCTTTGTGGTTGAGTAGTACGCTGCTGCATAACCTGCTAGGTATGAAGACTCTTCCATTGCGTATCCAACTGGCTTTAGGTTTGTAGGTCCAGTTGAGTAACCATCGATGGTTACGAAGTTAAGTGTTGGGTTTGCCTCAGCTGCAGCGTTAACTGCGTCAACTAGGTTGAAACCTACTGCGAAGATAACGTCACACTTAGCTTCAACCATTGCATCTAGGTTAGGAGCGAAATCTTCTGATGAGTTTGACTCAGCTGAGTTTAGAGTTACACCGAACTCTTCAGCAGCCTTTTCCATTCCATCCATTACAGATTCGTTGAATGACTTGTCTGCCCATGAACCCTCGTCAGAAACACCACATTCGATGAATCCAGCGCCTGGCTTTGGTGAAGCACAGCCTGAAAGAACTAGCAAGCTGGCTGCTGCCATTGCTACTCCTGCTACGGCCTTACGTGAAACTTTGTTCACTTGTATCCTCCTGATTTATTTAGGTTGGTGCCAATCACCAACCACACACACCTAGACACTACTAGTCTCCAAGGACACAAACGCTCAGTTACACCACGTATTTATCTAGGCGTTACAATTCAGCGGCTCGGCGAAGAGATTAGAACCTGCTTATAGGCATTTAGTGCTACTAAAAGTGACCCAGGTAACGAATCCGGCTGAGTAATCCTTAGCTCCACGGTATTGAACTTCAAAGCACCTGGTTTCCTATACAAAGGGTCAGATTCTACTTTTCGATCCAAGAGGCTTGAAACCGCACTTAGTAGGTACTTGCTGGTGTTTCGCTCAACTGAGACCTGAACTCGTGACTCAAAGGCCAATGTGGCCTCCCCCAGCTGAAGATCTGCTCCTATTAGATAAGGGCCATCCGTTTGCTCTAACGGCAAACTATCCCAAATACTTCTTCCACCAAAGACGGCAACAACGTCTTCGGAACCCAAAGTGGCTAGAGTCTTATTCAAAGTTTGGGCTGTGCCAGGCTTGACCAAGATTGTTTCGGTTACAGTATCGGAACTTTCATCAAAATCTCTTACGCCCGCAACAAAAGCAGCTTGGATAGCTTTTGATTGCAAATATGTGCCCTGAGCAAACAGGTGCACTCGAGCGTTTTCTGATTTACCGGCTGCAAAGAATCCAGCCAACCTTGCCCCGCCTTGAAGATCATCAGCAACCCACCTGAAATTTGCTGGTTGGTTAATAATTTTGATTTCCCCGCCGACAAATAACGCAAGCATTTTTGGATGAACCTTAGCAAAGTCGGCCATTGGCAGCAAATAGTCGGTGTTTGCCGAAACCATTAGAACGCAGCCTGCTTGCAGAGCCTGCAACAGTCGAGCCGAGGCTTGAGAAGTGGTTTCATCAATTTTTATTTCACGAACTGCAAGGCCGAATACAATCTTGGCTTCAACAAGGTCTGCGGCGAGTTGTTTCTCAGGTGTGCCTGGCTCTAGAACGGTAGAGCGTATGAGGCAGGCTGTGGTTCTAGCTTTGTGATCTGGTTCAGGAATGACAGGAGAGCTACAGGCGCTGACTACCAAAGTGAGGCTGGTAACTAGAGCAGCAACAACATTTCTAAACTTTTTCATGATCCAAGGCTTAGAGAACTTCGCTGTGGCCAGTGACCTTAAGTGAATCTACTAAGTTCTTTACTCTCTGCGCGTGTTCTTTAGTTGTAACTAAAAGAGCGTCCGGTGTGTCAACCACAATCACATCCTCAAGGCCAATAAGTGCCACTAGACGTCCCGTTTCAGAAACTAGAATTCCACTGGACTTATCTGATAGCACTGTCACTTCACCAAGCACAGCTAAATGGTTACGTTTGCCTCCAGACTGCAGTTCAGCGATAGCGGCAAAGTCACCAACGTCGTGCCAACCAAACTTAGCTGGGACTACTGCCACTAGACCTTTAGCCGCTGCTGGTTCAGCAACCGAGTAATCAACGGCTATCTTCTTGAGAGTTGGCCACACATCTTCAAATACTTTTTCTTGGGTTTCTGTTCCCCAAGCATCAGCCAAAACATTGATTTTGGAATAGAGTTCAGGTTCAGTTTCTTCCAAGACAGCAAGAATTAGAGCTGCTGGAGCAATAAACATTCCAGCATTCCAAAGGTATTTTCCTGAAGCCACATATTCACGGGCTTTTTCAATACTTGGCTTTTCTACAAATTCAGTGACTTCACGAGCACTCTTGTTGCTGGGTAGGTCTAGCTTTTCACCAGATTTGATATAGCCAAAACCAACTGAAGGCTCTGTTGGTTCAATACCTATGGTGACAATTTTTCCCGTTGCAGCAACAGCAACGGCTTCTAGCACACATTCAGTGAACACAGCGTTGTCAGTAATTACGTGATCTGCCGCAAAAGAGCCGATGATTACATCTGGCTCGCGCTTGACGAGAATTGCTGCTGCTAGTGAGATAGCAGCTGTCGAATCTTTCGGGCTTGGCTCAAGAAAGAGGTTATTTGGAATCAAATCCGCACATTGTTCAGAGACGGCATTCTTGTGGGCTACACCGGTTACCACTGCAATTCGATCAGCGCCCGATAGTGGAGCTAGTCTCTCCCAAGTGTCTTGGAGAAGAGTTTGGCCTGATCCGGTGAGGTCATGTAAAAACTTCGGTGCAGACGCTCGAGATAGCGGCCAAAGCCTACTGCCAACTCCGCCAGCTGGGATTACGGAAAAGAAACGAGCCAGTGGCTCTCTTGAGTCAGTCATAGTTCCAAAAGTCTAACCCAGTGCGTGATTTGAAGATTTTTGGCACACTTCGTCAGTTATCATTAAGTAAATAAAGGCAAGCAATTGCTGCCATTCAAGGAGGAGTTTCGTGGCTAAAAGACCTGCTGGTACCTTGTACCGAGGCAAAATAGGCATGTGGTCTTGGGTTTTACACCGTATTACCGGTGTTGGTATCTATTTCTTCCTGCTGGTCCACATTCTTGATACTGCACTGGTTCGGGTTAGCCCAGAGGCTTACAACTCAGTTATGCACGTTTACAAGACCCCAATCGTTGGAGTGGCCGAAATCGGCCTTGTTGGAGCTATCTTGTTCCATGGTTTCAACGGTATTCGTGTGGTTCTCATTGACTACTGGAGAAAAGGTTCTAAGTACCAGAACCAAATGTTCTGGGTAGTTCTAGCTATCTTCGTAATCCTTATGGCCGCCTGGATCCCTCGCCAGCTGATGCACACGTTTGGAGAGTAAATTGAGCGTCGTCATTGAACAACCAAACCAACCTAGAAGTCGCAAAAGCGCTCAGTGGGAAAAACGTGCCTGGGTCTTCATGCGCGTCTCAGGTCTACTTCTAATCTTCTTAATCTTGGGTCACCTTATGGTCAACCTCGTTCTTCCTGAGCGCGGAGTGAAATCTATTGACTTTGCCTTCGTAGCTGGTAAATGGGCTAGCCCGTTCTGGCAGGTCTATGACGGCATCATGCTCTGGCTTGCTCTTATTCACGGCACCAACGGCATGAGAACTTTGGTCAACGACTACTCAGAACGTGAATGGGTTAGAAAAACTCTGAACGTTTCGCTTTGGGTTGTGGCAACTGCTCTAATCATTCTTGGAACCCTAGTGATCACAACATTTGATCCTTGCATCGACCCAGATGTTGAAACCTATCTACCTAACGTTTGTAAGCCCTAAGGAATAAATTGTCCGAAGTTAAAGTTCACCACTACCAGTACGACGTTGTCATTGTCGGCGCTGGTGGTGCTGGTATGCGTGCTGCGATTGAAGCAGGGCCTCATGCCAAGACTGCCGTTATCTCAAAGCTCTTCCCTACTCGCTCACACACCGGTGCTGCTCAAGGTGGTATGGCTGCAGCTCTAGCCAACGTTGAAGAAGACTCTTGGGAATGGCATACATTCGACACAGTTAAAGGTGGCGACTATCTAGTTGACCAAGACGCTGCCGAAATTCTTGCTAAAGAATCTGTGCAAGCAGTTATTGATCTTGAGAACATGGGCCTTCCGTTTAACAGAACTCCTGACGGCAAGATTGACCAGAGAAGATTCGGTGGTCACACCCGTGATCACGGTAAAGCACCCGTTAGAAGAAGCTGCTACGCAGCTGACCGTACCGGTCACATGATTCTGCAGACCCTGTACCAAAACTGTGTGAAGTTAGGCATCGAGTTCTATAACGAGTTCTATGTCCTAGACCTAGTTATGAACACAGTTGATGGCGTTGAAAGACCTGCTGCTGTCGTAGCTTACGAACTTGCTACCGGAGACCTTCACGTCTTCCAGGGTAAGTCAATTGTTTTTGCAACCGGTGGTTTTGG
>CANKLZ010000019.1 GCA_947483795.1 Micrococcales bacterium
AGGTACGTAATCATTGTGGTTGCTATTAGCACCAAGGCATCAACCAGCATTACTCCTTTGGAGTAATCACGCATGTTCTTTCTTTTCATGCACTCATCCAGTCAACGATTATTTCTAGCATCACATCTAGGTGTTCGGCTACCTGGTTATAGACTTCAACACTTTCACCATATGGATCAACAACATCTTTAGGGTCAAGATTGGTTGGAACCATACCTCTAAGTAATACAGCCTCTTGGACTGCTCTCTTTAGATATTGCTCTCTAGTTTCTCTAGGTTTCTTCTTGAATTCATCTTGATATTCAGGATCTGCACTTAGGAAAGAAGTAAGTCTTGCGAACTCGTCAATGGTGAAGGAGTACTTGCTTGCCTTAGGTAACATCCTGGCCAGTTCGCTTCTGTGATCTAGGGTTGCTGTTAGAACAAGATCTGCTTCTTCTAAGATCTTTGGGGTTAGGTCTTGGGAGATGTGCTTAGTTGGAGTGAAACCTCTTAGTGTCATGGCATCGGCTGACTGAGGAGTCATTGGATCTCCAGTCATAGCCATAACTCCAGCAGATGACACTGTTATTGGAAGTTTTGCTTTAGAAGCTTTTTCAGTAAGCATCTGTTCGGCCATAGGGGAACGACATATGTTTCCTGTGCAGACCACAACTATTTTGAAGTCTGCCTTTTGAGGGCTCATGATTAGGCTTTTTTGGCTGGTTTAGTCGTCGGTTTAGCTGCTGACTTAGATTCAGCTTTTTCTATTGCTTCAGCTTCTGTTCCATAGGCCTGGGTGTAAGCGCCGTAAGCACCACCGTAGGCACCGTAGTTTCCATACTTGCCGTAAGCACCGTAATTGCCGTAAGAACCGTACTTGTATGAGTAGCGGTAACGGTAAGCGTCAACACCCTTGGTTGGGATCTTGTTCATGATGAAACCAAGCACACGACCGCCAACAGTGTCAACGTGACCTAAAGCTGCAGATAGTTGAGGTTTGGTTGTTTTTCCAACAGCTACAACTAGAACAACACCACCGGTTAACTTAGAAAGAATTGCAGCGTCTGTTACAGGTAGTAGTGGAGCAGAGTCAACGAGGATTACGTCGTATTCCTTTTCTGCTTTGGCTAAGAACTTCTTCATAGCTTCGCTACCAAGGAGCTCTGATGGGTTAGGTGGAACTTGACCTGCTGGAAGCAGGTCAAGGTGTTTTCTACCCCAACGTTGAACAACGTCTGTTTGTTTGACTTGGCCAACTAGAAGGTTAGTCAATCCAACTGCACCTTCAATAGAGAAGTACTTGTGCATTTTAGGTTTACGGAAGTCACAGTCAATAAGAAGTACTTTTGCTCCAGTGTCGGCCATGGCGATAGCAAGGTTGGCAATTGTTGAAGATTTACCCTCTGAAGGGATAGAAGAGGTAACAACAATTGACTTCTTTACTTCAGCTGCTTCAATGAATTGAATGTTGGTTCTTAACTGTCTGAAGGCTTCTGCTCTTGTGCTCTTCGGGCTGGTGTGGACAATGAGCGGGTTTGAGTCAGCGTTAGGGTCGAAAACAATTCCACCTAGGACGTTTACAACTCCCTCTTTATCTGGCACATCTTCAACGCTTCTAATTCTTAGATCTAGAGATTCTCTAAGTAGTGCTGCTCCAAAACCTAGGGCTAAACCAATTAGTGCTCCAAGAGCAAGGTTTAGCAGAGGTCTTGGAGCTGATGGGGTTTTAGCTATTTGACCCGGTTGGACAACGCTTAGCTTTACTGGAGATGCAAGTGTAGGGTCAACTGTTTCAAGGCTGGTTACTACCTTCTCTAGAGAGTTAGCAACTGCGTTGGCAATGCTGGCTGCTCGATAAGGAGATGGGTCGGTAACGGTGATTTCAAGAATGATGGTGTTCAAAGGCACAGTAGCGGTGATGTTATCTGGAAGTTTGTCGGCTAGGTCTTGGAGGCTTAGTTCAGCTACCACTGCATCCAGCACTGCCGGGGAGGTGACGATGTCTGCGTAAGACTTGACTCTTTGCTGGGTAAATGAGTTACCGGTTAGTAGATCAGAGGCTGACTCGTTGCCGCTGGTGGATACAAAAAGGCGGGTTGTCGACTCGTAAGTAGGTGTGGTTAGTGCGGTCACAGCAAAGGCGGACAGGATTGATACCAAGAAAATGCTGGCAACCAGGACAATGCGCTTGCGCACAACTAACAAATATTCACTGAATCTCAAAGGACTATCCCTACCTCTTCTATGCATTCAAACTATACGATTATTGCCGTATAATGTGGTTATCGGGCAATTTGTTCAACGTCGAATACGAATGTTCGCAAATACGAGCATACTTACTGTAATTTACATTAACAGTTCAAGAATTAACTGTTCTTGAACAGATTTACTAGTATAAACTGTTGGTTGTTACTACAACAACTAAGGAAATTATGAAGAAGACACTTCTAGCTAGCTTTGCAGTAGCAGCGCTAGCAGTTGGATCTGTAGCTCCAGCTCTTGCATACCCAGCTGGCCAGGCTCCAACACTTAATCTTTCATCCGTTAGCCGCCTAACACCTGGTGACTCAGTTTCTGTTGTAGTCGCTCGTGTCAAGCGAGGCTGTAACGTCGAGTTGTCTTGGACTGGAAGAAGCGGAATGGAAAACGCATCTGCAACAGTCAAGAGCAGTGGCAAGACCTCTGTTATGACAATCCCGACCCCAACAACTGCCGGTGTGTACACGCTAAAGACCAACCAAATCTCTGCGGACTGCTCAGGTGGATCTGCTGTTTCTCTTTCACGTTCAATCACAGTTGGAAAGCTTGCAAGCATTGTTGCGAAGCTAGCAACTAACAAGGGTTACGTTTCTGCAAAGCCAACAGTTTCAGTTTCTGGAACAGTGAAGTCTGGTTCAGTTTCTGTTGCGAGCAAGTCAGTTTCTGTTTCATTGAAACTGGATGGCAACGAGGTCAAGACTCTGACAACCAGCACAAACGCTCAGGGTGCATTCAACGCGAACTTCTCTGGAACAATCTACTCAGCAGGTTCATACACTGCTGTTGTGTCATTCAACAGCGACTCAACATACGCTGCGAAGAGCAAGACCACTGCAGTTCTAAAACTTAGATAATAAGTCTTTGCAAATTTCACAGAACAAACGAAATGCCATCACTCTTGGAGTGGTGGCATTAGTTTTATGTATCGTTTACGCAATTGTTCGAGTCGTACTCATGGTTGTCTCTCTTCAGGCAACCATGGGCGAGGTAGACAACCTTAGGGCTGCTGCAGCCAATAAAGATCTTGGTGCAATTAGCTCTGCTCTTGGTAAAGCAGCTGATGCTATCGATATGGCTGATTCATCTGCTAAGGACCCTCTAGTCCAGTTGTTCTCTAATGCGCCAATCATTGGTGCTGACATAAGGGCAGCATCTGTGGTTGCCAGCGATGGCCGAATGGTCTTGTTGGCAGCAGAAGAAGTGACTCTGGTTGCTAACCAATTAGTTAAGGCTGGTATTGGTAAAGAGCTTCTGACTGATAGCGCTCTGGTCGCGTCTCTACGCGATGGCATGGGTCAATTGGATAAGGCAGTACAGAAGCTAAACACTGACCTTGCAAAGATTGATGAGTCTCAGTTGCACTTTGGTTTAGATGAAAAAGTTTCTTCGGCTAAGGAAGCTATAACAGCGTTTGCCACTGCTAGCTCTAGACTCACTCCACTGGTTCAGGTTGGCACTACTGTGCTTGAACAACCTGGTCAGAAGAGATGGTTCGTAGCAATCCAGAACCTAGCTGAACTTCGCGGTACGGGTGGAATCACCGGAGCATACGCTGTGATCACCTCTAACAATGGAAAACTTAAGTTAGAGCAATACGGTTCAGACAAGGTTCTTTTGAAACTAGGTCGAATTGATTACCGTAACTTCCCGGAGGACTTGAGAGAGCTTTGGGGTGTTGACCTTGGTGACTGGAGAGATATCAATGCTTCTGCTCACGCTCCTTACGCTGCTGAGCTCCTAGCAGATGGTTGGCAGAAAGTATCCGGTCAGAAAGTTGACGGAGTTCTTTTCATTGGCCAGGGAGTAGTAAGTCAGCTATCTGGTGCGGTGGGTGCTATCGATGTTCGTGGTGTTACCGTGGACAAAGACAACGCTATCGATTTCCTAGCTAAAGATATTTACGCAAGGTTCACTGACGTTAAAGCTAAGGATGCTGTGGTTGGCGAGCTTGCAGCAGAGATGTTCAAGCGTCTGATCGATGGCAAGGTTAGTGCATCAGGTTTGTTTGCTGCTGCGGCTAATGACACAACTGCAGACCGAGTCATGGCTTGGTCAAGAGATAAGTCAGCGCAGCAGGTGTTTAGCAAATACCAGGTTTCAGGAGAAGTTAGCACAAGCTTCGGCCCTAAGGTAGACGTCACTGTGAATAATGCTGGTGGTAACAAGCTTGATGCATACACAACACTCAAGGCTGACTACCTTCTAGGTATTTGTAATGTTGACACCTTCACTGGTTATCAGGGTCGTAAGAGCCGCGTAAGTGTTGAAATCACTAACAGCTCACCTAAGGGATTACCTGCGTATGTTGACATGAGACTGGATGCCAGTTTCGGTGAGTCAAGGCCTAAGGGTTCTAACCGAGATTTGGTAACAATCTATGGACCTGTTGGTTCTGAAGCTGAGTCAATTACGGTCGATGGAGTTGAAGAATTTGTCATCAACGGTATTGATCGAAACAGGCCACTTTGGATATTTGATCTACAAATGCTACCTGGTACAACTAGGAAGATTGTTTTGGACCTTGTTGAGCCAATCAACGATGACAACTTAGAGAAGGTTTCTAGCAAGCAGGTTCTAACCGGTCCTGTGATGCTCAATGCCCCTACTTTGAGTTCTTCATCCTCTGGCGAATGCTCACTGAAATAACCACTCCTAGCAATCCCCCTAGAGCGTTGAAGAATACATCGTTGACTGTTGCATAGCGATCAGGTAAGAATAAGCGCTGCGATATTTCCACTCCAACAGATACCAGTACGGGTACTAGGCACAGCATCCACAGTCTGGCGTTAGGCCAGAAAAGCGCTAGAAACACCCCAAGTGGAATGTAGAGAAGAACATTAGCTATTGCCTCTAGCTGGTTGTATTGGATCCACTTGAGTGCATCAACGCCAATGGTAAATCTAAGTAGCTCTCGGGTGATGGTTGCTATTACCCCTACTCCATCGACTGGCTTAGGCCAAAGCGAGGTTGTGACCAAAATGATCAGGTAGCTCGAAAGTGCTATGAGTGCGAGGGGTTTCCTCAATATGTCCGCCTAGGTGTTTTGCAACTTGACGAAAGTTGCAGATAGGCCTAAGTTTATGACATGACTAACACCGCTATTTCAAACACCATGTCGGAGGCGACTTTCGTTCGCCCTGTCATGATGAGCGTTGTTATGTGTATGCGAATGTGTCGCTAACTCTCATAGCCGGCAAAGCCCGCTTCCAAACGAGTTACGACACCAACACCCCAGCAAAAGTCCTAATTAGGCATACCCTTCCGCATACACAATCAAAGGATTAGAAAAATGACTATCGCAGTAAACCCATTTGTAAGACAGACCCAAACAGAAACAGAAGCCCGTGGCTTCGCACTATACGTTGGCATTGATGAAGCAACAGCTAAAGACAATGGAACATCGCTAGGGGCTATTGTTGCTGCCCTTAGAGAAACCCTAGAATCGATTGCTCCTGGTCTTGCAGCAGAGACCTTTGCCTCTGTTGCTTTGGCTAAGGCAGGCTCTGGTGGCAGGCACGTTGATGTTGTTAGAGCAGCTTTATCTGACCCTAGAGCTCTGGAGCGTCTAGCTGAGAAGAATGCTGAGAACGCTGCTAAAGGAATTGTTATTGATCTTCAACGCAGAAAAGTATTTATCGATGGGGTGAAGGCTGAACTAACTGGTAAAGAATTCTGCTTGTTGGAATACCTAGTTCAACACCAAGGAATCACGATTTCCAGAGATGAATTAATCAACGCTCTTTGGGATTGTGAAGGTGGCTCAGAAGTCAACGGAAGAACCATTGACGTTCACGTTAGAAGATTACGTGCAGGTCTTTTAGGTAATGAAGACATCATTAGAACAATTCGTGGTGGTGGCTACCGTTTTGACAAGCACCCGGATGTTCTGATTGAAGGAATCTAAAAGTAGGCTTGCAACATGCCTGAATCTCTTCCCTATGACGAGCTCCTGTCTCGTCTAACTGATGAGACTTTCACTCTTATAGACCGTGGAATCGCAATGCCAATCATTGTGATTGATGGTCGAGCGGGGGCAGGCAAGTCCACTCTGGCACTTGATTTGCAGAATCAAATATTTCGTGCTGGTGAATCGATGCCAAGGGTTATTCACATGGATGATCTCTATGAAGGCTGGGCTGGTTTGGCTCAAGGAGCTGACTATTTGCAGAGAGTAGTTCTAGATCCTTTATTGGCTAATGGCACATCTTCCTGGCAGGAATACAACTGGGACATATCTAGTCGTGATCGTTGGCGAGAGTTCTCTGGGGGAACACCATTGATTATTGAAGGCTGTGGTTCCTTAAATAGATATACCCACACGATAGCCCATTTGACTGTTTGGTTAGATGTGTCAGTTGAGATTAGAAAACAACGCTGGTTAGAGCGTGATGGCCATATCTTTGATCAATACTTTGATTCCTGGGCTGCTCAAGAACTTGATTTTATTGCTCGAGAGAAATCCCCTGAGTTTGCTCAGTTTGGTTTAGCTGGTTCTTCTATTTAGTAACCAGATACGAATACCAGCAATCACGCTTGCTGTTATGAATATTCCCGCGATTAGATACGAAGCATTCTTCACAGCAGGAATGGTTGCTGAGTAGTAACCAGCCAGTGTAAGCCCTGTTCCCCAAGCTAAAGCACCAACCAGGTTTGCGCTAAAGAACTTGTAGTAATTCATCTTGGCGATACCTGCCACCACTGGAACGAACACCCTTGCCCAAGGCATGAATCTAGCTATCACTACAGCCCACCAACCCCATGCATTGAATAGAGCTTCGCTCTTTTCAATACCAGTTCTAATCCACTTACCTTTTCTTTTATCAAGATATGGTCTTCCATAGTGTCTACCCAGAGTGAAGCCAACCTGATCGCCTAGCCAGGCTGCAATACCGACACCTGTTGCCATAACTACAATGCTGACTTCACTAGAGTGAGCTGCTGCGATAAGACCTGCTGCGAAAACTAATGAGTCGCCGGTGATGAAAGGTATGAACGCACCTATTAGTAATCCAGTTCCAGCAAAGACCAAACCCCAAACCACAAGATAGAAAAGAGTTGCACCTAAAGTTGGAAACCAGCCAACGATTTGATCACTTAGTGCTGTGTGGAATTGAACTGGCAATTAAGGCTTACCGTACAACATAACTTCGTCTAATCTCAGACGAACTCTAGGTGCAATTTCACGCTCGTAAGCAGGGCCTTCTAGTTGTTCAGCAGGTGCTACCTTACCAACAGCAATAACAACTAGAACTTCGTGGTTGTCATCGAGCTTGAGCAGTGAGTGAATCTCGTCATGAACGAAACCACCGATTTGGTGAGTGTGGAGACCTAGTTCTTGGGCTTGAACAACCATGAGCGCTGCTGCAAGGCCTGCATCGTATTTGCGACCAGTGATCTCTTTACCATCTGGCAGAGCCTTCTGAACTGCAAGAACAATAAGTGCTGAAGCATCTGGTGCCCAGGCCTGGTTGAAACCAGTTAGACCCTTTTCGCTCAGTTCTTTGTGTAGCTCGTCATTGCGACTAACAAATGCAAATCTCCATGGCTGAAGGTTGTTTGCTGATGGGGCCCAGCGTCCTGCTTCAAGGATTGAGAGAGCTTCATCCTGAGTTAACAGGTAGTCACGGTTGAAAGATCTAGGGCTCCAGCGCTCAGCTAGAACAGGGGCAATGGGGGCAGCGGTAATCGCGATTTTGTTTGGTTGCATGCCTCTAGTCTAAACCCCAAGGGCTTTGGCCAGAGCCGTGAGTAAACCGTCAACATCCTCTTGTCTGGTGTCCCAGGCACACATCCAACGGACCTGTCCGATGTTGTGATCCCAGATATAAAACCAGTACTCCTTTTGGATCTCTGCGATGAGCTCCATCGGGAGTATTGGGAAGACAGCGTTTGCTTGGGTTGGGTTAGGAACGCTCACTCTGCCGTTTGATTTAGTGGCTAGTTCTCTAACTCCGGCATCAAGGGCTTTAGCCATTGCATTGGCATGTCTAGCACTTTTGATTGCTAGATCATCTTGTAATAGGCCAATGAGTTGAACGCTGACAAAGCGCATCTTGCTTGGTAGCTGCATGGAAGTTTTTCTCAAGAAAGGAATGCTCTGAGCCAATGTCTTAGAGTTCAGCACAACTACTGCTTCAGCTGCTAGAGCACCAATCTTGGTGCCTCCAAAACTTACTAAATCAACACCGGCGTCTGTAGTGAACTCTTTGAAGGTTGCATTTAGTGCTGCTGCTGCGTTAGATAGACGCGCTCCATCCATATGTAGTAACAGGTTGTTCTCATGAGCAAAGGTAGCTAGTGCTTTGATTTCTGGGATTGAGTAAAGAGTTCCCATTTCAGTGGTTTGGGTAATGCTGATTACTGCCACCTGGGATCTGTGCACGGAACCTATGTCAAATAGGTGAGGCTTGATAAGTTCTGGGGTTAGTTTGCCATCTGGGGTTGGCACTGTCCAAAGCTTTATGCCAGCCATCTTCTCAGGCGCTCCACCTTCATCGCTATTGATGTGTGCCGTCTCAGCACAGATAACCGATTCCCAACGCTTAAGCGCTGAGGAAATAGCAATAACGTTTGCTCCAGTGCCATTGAAGACTGGAAACACTTCTGCTTCTGGACCAAACTGTTCTTTGAAAATGGCTTTTAGTTCACTGGTGACAAAATCATCTCCATAGGCAAGTTCATGACCGTCGTTAACACTCTGCATCAAATCAAACAGAATTGGATGAACTCCGGCATAGTTGTCACTTGCAAATCCTCGCCAAACTTTGCGCTGATCAAGGCTCATCAATTGCTCACTTTCTTAGGTTTACCACTCTATATTGCCCCAACTGGGCATTCTGCAATGAGAACATTTTGAAATCAGCTGTGGGCAAGCTCGGGCAATAGAATTGGGACAAGATTGGAGTTGGTATGGTGTATCAAAGATCTGTTCTTGTTGTTGAAGATGAACCTTTTCTTAGAGCGCTAGTCGCTGACAAACTAAAACATGACGGTTTTAAGGTTCAGGTTGCAGCTAACGCCCGCGAAGCTCGAAAGATAACTGACCAAGAAGACATTGACGTAATCGTTCTGGACATTGATTTGGGTGCTGGGCCCAATGGTCTGGACCTAGGTGTCGTGATAGACAAACTTCATCCAGACATGGCTCTAGTTTTTCTAACCCACGTTGCCGAACCGAGACTCTTAGGTTTCGATGTTAAATTTGTTCCGAAGAACGCTGCCTATCTCTTGAAGAGTCGGCTATCTGACCCAGAGGTATTGAATCAAGCTATTGAAGCTGCCTTGCGCGATAAGGTTGGTCCAAAATTCCGAGATGACCTGCAGCCCTCACACTCGTTAGTAAACGTCTCGAAGACTCAGTTTGAAGTTCTTAGAATGATTGCTAAAGGTTACTCAAACCAGGAGATTGCTCAGGAGCGTAATACAACTCTTCGCGCGGTTGAGAACCTGATTAACAGGGCCGTTGCTGCTGCAGGGATTGATGTTACTTCTAAGACCAGCGCCAGAGTTATTGCAGTTAGAGAATTTGTGAAAGCTGCTGGCTTACCAGAATAAAGAGTCTGGATCTATCGAAGCTTCTCTGAGTTGTTCATAGTCAAGTATTAAACACTCGATGCCTCTATCTTCAGCAAGGGTTCTTGCCTGAGGCTTAATCTCTTGAGCGGCAAATATTCCTCTTACCGGGGCAAGCGCTGCATCTCTATTCATGAGCTCTAGATATCTAGTTAGTTGCTCAACGCCATCAATCTCACCTCTGCGTTTGATTTCAATAGCAACGCTTTGGCCATTGCTATCTTTAGCCAAGATATCTACTGGACCAATAGGTGTCATGTATTCTCTGCGCACTAGCTTTGCGCCTGCACCGATAATCTCTATCTGAGCTGCCATCAGTTCTTGGAGGTGGGCTTCCACACCGTCTTTGATTAGCCCAGGGTCTTTACCTAGTTCGTGATCAATGTCTGTGTGTATTTCAAAGATTTGTATCCAGAGGATATCTGCGGTCTTAGCTTGGCTTACTCGCCAAACCTCTTTCACTCCGTTGGATAGTTGTTCTTCTTCGGGTTCATGCACTGAGTAATTACAAGGTGGGTTCATCCAGTTCAAAGGCTTATATGAACCTGTTTCACTGTGTATGAGAATGCTGCCATCACCTTTGAGCATTAGCAGTCTCTTAGCTTTTGGAAGGTGGGCGGTAAGTCTGCCTGCATAGTCAACAGAGCAATCAGCTATAACAAGACGCATTTAACTACTTCTGGTTTAGCTTGGTGTCTATAGCATCTAATCGTGAGACTAGATGAGCTAGTGATTCATCTTGGTGATCTAAGTGTTTTTGGATTTTGATCGCTTCTTCTAAAACTGCGGCAGCATCTTCATACGTCATGACTGCACGCTTTTCAGCAGCGGCTGCCTGAATGTTTTGACCAACGATAATGATCTGCAGTAAGACTAGTTGTAAGAAAGCTTGAGAAACCCAGGCAACTATAAGTACTGGATCGCCTTTGATAATTACCGCAGGTAAGTTGACCAAAGTTATGGCAAAGAATAGGTATGCAGCCCACATGGTCCCAACACTTTTGGTAATGAGAAGGCCTAGTTTTTGATTTAAGGTCTTTGGTCCAACTTCATTAAGCATGGCTTTTGGGTTATCTACCCGGTGTTTCTTACGCTCAGCTATGTGTGGATGTGGTTCGTAGTCAAACTTTGCTTTAGTGGCTTTATCAGTCATTATGACTCGATGTCTAGTTTCATTCCAGTTGGAGCGGTAGTCACTGATTTGACTTGGACTCGCTGAACCGAGTGACCTAATTGCTCTTCGACCTTCTGCTTGAGTGCTGTAGGTTCGATCTCTACGTAATCGGTAGTTAGGGAGAACTTCTGGTTCACCCGCTGAGGAAGAATTCTTGGGTGATCTACTACGAATACTGCTAGAACCAACAAGCATGCATACAAGCTCTGCACGGCTATGTCATAGGCAGGTAAACCTAAGGTTAGACCCATGGCTAGAGCTACCAATAGATAGGTAATCTCAGTCCAGCCCAAGGTGGTCGATCTCATACGGAAGATGGAGATAACGCTAAACAGGGCAAAACCAACGCCAATAGAAATGGTAAATGTACCTAGGGCACCGCCTAGAACGTAAAGGGTGACATTGACTAGGCAGATAGCTACGAAGACGTCTCTGCGCTTGTGGCGTCTATAAAAGAACACATAAGCCACTAGGTAAAGCAAAACTAGATTTATGCTGAGAGTCGCAAATAGTAAGGAATAGTCAATTGGGGTCACAAAGATAGACTAGCCTACATGGTTATCCAGACAGGCCTTAGAAGGCTCGTAGCGGGCAGTGCAGCCCTAGTTCTAGGCTCAGTTCTGTTGGTTTCCCCAGCCCAGGCTGCTGGCACCTTGAAGTCAACAGACTTCTATAACCCCCTTAAAGTACTTAGAATTGACCTCAATTTGCCAGCTGAGACTGTCAAAGCACTAAATGACAGGAAAGTCTATAGAAACTATGTACCTGGCTCTATATCGATGTCAGTCGATGGCAGAACCAGTGGTGATCTTGAGATGGACATTCGCCTCAAGGGCTCAACATCCATATCTCCCCTAAATGGCACCCCTAGCTTCAAGGTTCGCTTTCCTAAAGGACCATCGGGAACAGGCTACCTAGGCATTCAAAGACTTACCCTGAATGCCCTAACTCAAGACGGTAGCAAGATACATGAATACGGAGCTTATGCCCTGTTCAACTCTATGGGTGTTCCAGCCTCTAAGACCGGTTGGGCGAGGGTTTACGTTAATGGTGTTGATAGAGGTTTGTATCTAAACCTTGAGCAGCCTGATGAAAACTTCATGGCTAAGAGATTCAAAGACATAACCCAACATGTTTATGAAGGTGTCGCTCTTAGAGACTTTAAGCCTGGTAACGACGATGGCGATAACCTATACGGTGCTTTCTTAGCTGACTATGGCTGGAAGGTTACTGCCAACAAGAATGATCTAACTAAGTTGATTTCGGTAATAAATTACAGAGACCCTGCCGCTTGGTATAAAGCTCTCGATGGTGTTGTCGATAGACCTGCTCTACTTAAATTCATGGCTACTGAAACATTCTTGGGGCACTGGGACGGCTATACAGGACCTAACATAAACAACTATTTCATTCGAAGTAACACTCGAGGTAAGTTCACTTTCATTCCATGGGGCACTGACCAGACATTTGGTGAGAACAGACAAACCAAAACACTTGGTGATACTTTCCTAACCCCCATGCTTGCTAAGACCTCAACTCACCCTTGGCTACCTAAAGAAACTGCTAGAGGCAATGTTTATACAAAGTGCATCGCATATTCAGTTTGTAAGACTGCATACCTAATTGAACTCAAAGCAGTTTCAGCAATGGCTACCGAGATGAAACTTGGCACTCTTATGAAATCTGCAGCTGCTGTGATCAAGCCTGTGCTGGTAAGCCAATACAAATCAGGTTCAGATCTAATGCAGGTTATCGAGATGGAACAGACTCGTTCAATCTCATTCATCGCTACTAGGCAGAAGGAAGTTGCTGCCCTAGTGAAGACCTACAAGATTAAATAACACCGGCTAGCTGCATAGTCCAACCAAGCATCACTATTCCACCGATACGGTAAACCCAGCGCCACTTAGGCTGCATGATTGGTCGCTCTTCGCCTTCTTTACCCTCACGGCCAAACATTCCAAGTAGTCCAATTAGGAATACTGGGATAGGTAGCAGCATGAATAGATACTGAGACTTACTCATGGGCACCATTCTTTGTTAAGGTTATTTCCCTTAATACTATTAACTAACTTAGGCGAGGTGTCTAATTTTATTCGCTAAATCGAAGTCAAGAACTTAAAAAGTGTTTCGGTAGTGAGCTATCCAACCGCATATTCCGAGCAAGCTCTGGCAACCGCATCTTTTGCCCTGGCAGTTAGCTCTGCTGCCTCTTTAAGAACAACCGATCCTTGTGGTTGAGTATCAAGCAAACCTAAGTACTGCCTAGAGAGGTCTGAGAAGTTAATCAGTAAGTTTTGCAGTGATGTGTTTCCAGCAGATTCGCCAATGACTCTAATCTCAGATAGAAACACTGGAACGTCTTCATCTAGTTCTGGAACTTCTAGAGCTGCGTACCTATTGCAGGCAGCTCTATCTTGAGATCGAAGTGAACCGTTGAATGCGCCTACTGGAACGATTATTGCCATCACTAGGAAAGCAACACCTGCATAGATGAAATACCTATTGGCTACTTTAGAGTCAATGGACTCTGGTTCAGGCGCTGATCTGAACATTAAGGCGACTCTAACGTTTAGAGCAACTGATATAAAAGTACAGATCAGTACCAGAGCTAGAAGTTGTGGAGTTGTGAATCTAAACAAGCGATACATAGCCTGGAAGATCTCGAAATAGTTTCGCTCTGGAAACTTTAGAGCTGTTGGGATGACCAAGATAAACGGAACTACTAACAGAATTCCCGCTGGAATCAAACTCAGCCAACACTTGAGGGTATGGCTGAGTTTAGTGGCGGCCAAAACAGCAGTCACTATATTGAGCAAAAAGAAGGTTAGATAAATGATGACAATGCTTCTGAGTGCAAAGGAATAGTCAGCATAGTCTTCGCTGGCCAAAACCCCTAGATATTCAGGTAGCGGGAACCAGTAGCTGATGGGCCAGAACAAGACGGCCGAACTCAGGGCCAGAAGTAAGCCAGCTCTAAGATGTTTTATGCGATCTAACATTTGTTTCTCCTACATGAATTTTGAGTTAAGCCTAGCCCTGAGATTGTCCCCAAAGGAGCTAACTAAATGGGAGAATAGAGAAGATGATGAATTTAGCAGGAAAAACAGCACTAATTACAGGTGCTAGCTCAGGCCTTGGCGAAGCGTATGCGCTCAAGTTGGCAAGCCTTGGGGTAAAAGTAATCTTGGTTGCCCGAAGAGCGGACAGGTTACGAACACTAGCTGACCGTATTACAGCTGAGCATGGGATTCTTGCTGCCAGCGTGATACCAATGGACCTTAGTACCAGGGATGCTGGAGCAACGCTTGCCAAGATACTAAAGGGACGTGGGGCTCCTATTGACATTCTGATCAACAACGCAGGATTCGGGCAAACCATCAACTTCGTTGATGAGGCCAACGATTTCATTGTGGCTGAGTTAACTGTGAACATTCACACCCTAGTTGAACTAACCCACGCATTCCTTCCAGGAATGGTTGAACGTAATGATGGAATTGTGATCAACATTGCCTCAACAGCGGCATTCCAATCACTTCCATACATGGCTGTCTACGGAGCTAGCAAAGCTTTCGTTCTTTCGTTCACTGAAGCGCTATGGGGAGAAACTAGAAACACAGGTGTCAAAGTGCTAGCTGTATGCCCAGGGCCCACAGCAACTGAATTCTTTGATTCAAACGGGACAACTCCTGCACTAGGAAGATTTATTAGAACGTCCGAAAATGTTATTAACAGCACCTTTAGGGCTCTCGAAAAAGAAAACTCTCCTGCTGCTGTGATAGACGGTGGTTTGAATAAAATAACTGCAAATTTGAGTAGATTCTTCACACGCAAATTCTCAATAAAGCTTTCAGGCCGAGTAATGAAACCTAAGGGAAAGAACTAGTTCTTTCTATCAATGCTGAATGCATTTGATAGTTCACGCCACCATGCTTCATTAGGTAGGTCAAATCTTTGCCAACCAATATCAGGTTGATTTATCTGCATTGTGGTTGAACCACCGCCATCAAGTAACACGGCATCAGTTGCCCCGAGTTGCATGAGCCATATAGCCATCTGACTCGAAGTTGAGCCACCTTGACGATAACCAAAGTCATAGGCATCGTAACCCCTGCTTGAAGTCATCAGCCACACCTGGCCATCCTGGTTCCAACCAATGGCAGATCTTGGCCTATGTTCCTTGGAGTGCAACGAGCAAATCCAAATCAATTTGCCACCCTGAACCATCCTTGGCCCTCGCCCGGCTGCAGTAACAAACTGAGATCTAGCATCCGCTTGAAATGCTCGCGAGATTGTGACAGCATCGCCAACCTGGAATTTTCGAGCAGTGGTAACAGCCGAACTGCTGCTCGCTTGAATGATATAGCCACCTGGATCGACTCTGGTTTGGACACCAGACTTGTAGACATTCTTAATGAATAGCTTTCCAGTAATGTCAGGCACGATTCTTAAAGTTGATCTGCCGGCTCGAGTTACATCTTTAAAGTTTTCATCAAAGAGAGTAGAACCACTTGAGCTTAGATTCGTGAAGTTCACAGCATCAAAAATTAGAGTATTTGATTTACTTGAGATGCTACCGGTGGCGCTTACTGTATCGGCCGCCATTCTGTCTTCAAACTTTGGTACCGGAGGCAAACTCAATTTCACAGAGGATTTGGTTTTTAGTTTGGCAACAATTGGTGCTAAATAGCCGTTTACTTGAACAACAGTTCCACTCTTGGAGCTGACTGAAGCTCCTTTTGGATAAATCTTGTAAACCTTGCCAGCTTTTAGCACGAGGGTTGTCTGCCCCTTTGGAGTTAATTTCCCACTAAAGTTTGATCGGTATATCACCAGAGATGTGCGACCAGGAGCAAGTTGGTTCACTCCAGAAATATTGAATTTTCTAGTGCCGATAGTGAGTGTTCCTGTACTTCGATAGCCTTTGCTCTCAACAATTGGCTTTCTGATTAAGCCAACGACACCGGTTTGGTCTGGTGGAGAGTATAGAACTTGACCGTTTTGAATCATGGCGTTCCAAGGGCCGCTGGAATCAAAATAATCGCCGTTGAGGCTTGCCATCGATTTCTCATTGGAATTGGAAAGCACTCGCAAATCTTGAGATCTAGGTATGCCCTCGTGTAGAACTCCAAAAGTGATGTACCTAAGGTTTCCGGTCACCACAGAAACCTTAGCCCCTAGCGAAGAGAGGGAAGCTTTTTGGGCATCTGTTCCTGGCTCCCATTGCCAGGATTGGGCTTTCACACCCGAACCTAAGGCTTGATCAGGTAACTGGTGTGCTTTGTCAAGGGTTGGTGTGCTTATGCAATCAGACAGTGCGGCCGATGCTGGCATGACTCCCGCTAGCCCAAAGGAGGATAGAGAAAGGAAAGCGATTAGCTTAATAGCTCTTCGCTTATTACTTACCTGGGACTTTTTCATGACACCTTCAGACTATATGAGGAACTAGGTAGGCTTGAATAATGTTGCCGAAACGGAAATCTAGCCTTGCAGTAACAATCATTGTTGCCCTGATGGCTGGGAGTTTACTGGGTTCAACACCCGCAAATGCAGCTCCATCTTACGTAGAGGGCACAGACGCCGCAGCGGTCATGTTCAACCCTCTAATGGTTAATAACTTCTCTATGCAAATGTCCCAGGATGACTTTGATTCACTCCGATCACCCAATGTGGGATGGGACTATGAGGGTGATTGGCGTGAAACCAGAATGAGTTTCACCATGGCAGGCAAGGTTTATGGACCCTATGTTGTGGGAGTTCACCTTAAAGGAGCTTGGGGTTCTTGGCGGGATATCTCAGGAAAAGCAGCTTTCAAAATCAAAATGGATGCCTATGTCCCAAAACAAACGCTTTTTGGCGTCAGTAGGATAACCCTAAACAACATGGTTCAAGACCCCAGTTATGTGAATGAGTCAGTCACCTACAGGTTGTTTAGAAACCTTGGCATACCAGCTCCTCGAACAGGATACGCAAATGTCTCTCTGAACGGGATTAACTATGGGCTGCATCTCAATGTGGAACAGCCAAACAAGCAGATGCTAAAACGCTGGGGTGTCTCTAGCAAACACCTTTATAAAGGTGCAGTGCCGTACTTCCCCGACTTCTATAGAGATAGTGAGTGGACTTTTGCTATCGAATCAGGTAGCGAAACAAACGTATCTGACTTGACAGGCTTTATTGCTATCCAAGAACTTGAAGGACAATCTTGGTGGGACGAAATGTCCGAAGTCACAGACATGCAGATGCTGACATTAGGCTGGGCCACCGAGTATTACACAGGTCATTGGGATGGCTACGTTCTGAACAGAAACAACTTCTTCGTAAACTTCGACGATAACGGCAAGGTCCTGATGGTCCCCTGGGGCGTGGACCAAACTTGGGGTGGTTCACTTGATTACGGTAGCTCACCTGCAATCATGACCAACAAGTGCTGGGCCACTGAAGCTTGCTTAGATACCTACAGACAGTCCATGGCTAAGGTAGCCAGAGTAGCCAGAGAGCTAGACCTTACAGGCATGTCCCGCAATGTCGCTCTGGCAATAAGGTCGGCTATCATTTCTGACCCTTTCGGCCCAGGAATCAACACAGCGAACGCTTACCAAAACAATCAACTATGGAGACTCCGTGACCAGCAGCGAGTCCTGAGCTCAATCGTTCAGCCCTACGACACCACACTGGCCAGTGTTCGGGTCAACAATGTCCCATACAGTGCTGGGCAAATGGTCTACTTACCTGCGGGAACCAAGTCAGTAAGCCTCCAAGTTTCAACTAGTCAATCCGCCGCAAGGGCAGCAATACAGCCGATAAGCCCTATGAAACCTGGACTAAACAGCGCTTGGGTCGTAGTGACATCCGCCGATAAGAAACACGTTGATTCACACAAGATCCAGCTTTATGTCTACTCAGAGCAATCTAGAAAGGCCACAATTGCCTTTCATAGCAACTCTGCCGTTCCGACCTTCTCTGGACTATCAAACACTGGCACGCTCGGAAGTGCTCTTGAATCATCGAGCGCAATCAGCTTGGACATAAAGATGTTCAAGCCAAAAGCACTAGCAACTACTCAGGCAAAAGCATTGCTTGCGAAGCGGGTTCAGTATGTTGTCAACAACCTAACTGCGCGGGGAATAGCTACCGGCAAGATTACTCAAGCCCTCACCTCGTCAGGTTCGGCTAACAGTCTCATAGTGAACGCAAAGTTCATCAATTGATTTGATGTGCCTAAAGAAGAAGCCCCTGGATATCCCAGGGGCTTCTTCTTTGTTTCTACTAGTAAGAGTAGATCGTAACTGTTGTACCCTTTGCTGTCTTAGCCTTAGGGTCAGGTAGCAACTGGTAAGTAGCAGTCTTGAAACCGTTGGTCTTCAGAGCTGCAAAGTACTTCTGAGTGTTAGCTGCACGTGTGGCACCAGCCGTCGTCTTGTCCTTGGCAATCAAGAAGTTGTTGGTGATCTGAACGAATCCAGCCGTTCCCTTAATCTTCTTTAGTGCTGCGGTAATCGCTGCGTTACCCTTGACGTTAGTCTTCTTGTCAACTGTAACTACTCCGACCTTAGGGAACGGGATGACAATCTTGCTAACTAACTTAGGAACAATTGCGGTTACAGTGTATGCCTGCGTTGTTGAATCTTCGGCTGTAACAGTAATAGTCAGAATGTTCTTGCCTGAAACAAGTGAGTCTCCACCAGATACTTCATAGGTTGCAAATTCGTTCTCAGTAACACCGTCGAGCTCTACCGATGTTGCTCCCTTAGCCAGTGGGATAACTGATTTAACTACCACTGCCTTTCCATTTACAAGGAAAGTCTTGAGTCTCTTGTCCGGAGAAAGTGCTACAGGTATAGAAATTGAGTAGCTTGCCTGCTCCGCATTTGAATCTCCAGGGGTAACAGTTATGTTAATGGTGTTGTCACCGGTGATCAAGCCCGCAACGTTCCAAGTGTTAGCCAAAGTACCCTTAGTGACAGTTGCTTCTCCACCATCGAACTCAAGCTTGGTTCCATTACCTAGACCAATTGCCTCAGCAACTGTCGGCTCTACGAATAGAGTGGCAGTTGCTGTTCCGTTAGCCAAAGGTGTCTGAAGACCACCTGAACCATCAACTCCAATAGTTATGGTTGTTGTGTTAATCTTGACAGTCTTTAGTGTTGCGTCAGCTCCACCAACATAAATCTTTAGTTTGTATGTTTTAGCAAATTCAACTCCAGCCTCAGGAATTACCTGGATGCTTATCTCATTGATTCCCTTCTCTACTCCGAATACTCGGGCAGAGGTAGGCATAAGAGTCTTGCCGTTGGCAACAACATCAGCAGATCCGCTCTCAGCCTTCACCTGAATCCTGACAGACGTATCAGTCAGAGGAACATTTACATAGCCACTTTCGTTGTCTAGAAGTTCAAGATCAACCTGCTCACCGTTCACGAACAAACCAGCATCAGGATCAATGTTTGTGTTAGTACTGATCGGCAAAACGGTGAGAGTAATAATGTACTCTACGCTATCTCCGTTGGCTGCAGTGACAGTAAGAACCAGCTCGTTGTCACCTTCGATTAGAGGAGTTACTCTTCCATCTCCCGTGTAAATATACGATGAAGTTGGGTCAGTTGTAGTTACCTTCAGGTTTACTCGGGTGGTTCCATACGGAAGTTCGATAACGTCAGTTGCAGTCGCGTCGACACCATTAATTAGGAATGTTTCCAGAGTCACATCATCACTAACCACGACTGACTCGACGATGACCTCAACCTCAACAGAATCAGAAGTCTCACCATCAGCAGCAGTCACAACAACAGTCACAGTGTTAGAACCAGCTTGAAGATCAGAGTTACCCTCAACAATGTATGAAGCAAAAGTATCTGTAGTCTCAGCAGTCACAACAACAGCACG
>CANKLZ010000020.1 GCA_947483795.1 Micrococcales bacterium
ATCGACTTAGATCCCCAATGCAACGCTAGCAATGGTTTAGGTGCGGTTGGGGAATTTGAACACTCAGCAGCTGAAGTCCTCAAAAAGCCCCGACACAACTCTGTGTTGAAAGCAATTGTAGCCTCATCTTGGGCTAAGGGACAGACAGGACGTTTAGACGTTATGGCTGCCAATCCGCGACTAAACCTGCACAACGTCACAAAACCTTCATTCAAGTCGCTCTGGAACCTAGATCAAGCAATCTCGAAGGTTGAAGCAGACTATGACCTCGTTATCATCGATACCCCGCCGAGCATGAATGCCCTTACTCGAATGGCTTGGGTTGCCAGTGACCGAGTTCTGTTAGTGACTGAGCCTTCGATCAACTCCCTCTTGGGTGTTGAGAATGCCATGAAGGCCTTCACAGAGTTACGCAAAGGCGTGAATAGACAGGTTTCGATTTTTGGCGTAGTCATCAACCGACTTCGCCCGAGCGTCGCCGAGCATCAGTATCGGGTGAACGAACTTGAAGAGACTTATGGCCCATTCTTACTTCATCCTGCTTTTGAAGAGAAATCTGCCGTTCAGCAATCCCAGGGCGCTGGTCGATCAATTCACTCATGGCCAGGTCAAAGTGCAGCAAAGATAGCTATTCAGTTTGATCAATTGTTAGAACAAGCCCAAGAATCGTTTGCCTCAGAAGACATGAAAAGACTTGAAACAAGCCGCAGGGCTGCTGCGAAAAACAGGCATGCCAAGAGAACTAGAGAAGTCGGCTCAGCAATTCCTGCTGTTACTGGTAAAGCCATTGTTCGAGAAGAAGCGGCTGCACCAAGAATCGAGATGGTTGTTGCAGAGCCTGTTTCTGCTGAATACCAAGATCAATGGAATGAAGTCCTAAGGCAAACTATGACGAGAAAACAACTCAAAGCCTTTAGAGATCAAAATCTAGAAGAGAACAGCTAAACAGCTTTTTTGTTTAATCGACGAAGAGTTAGTTCGTCCATTTCCTCAAGGTAAGAAGGGTCGATGTGGCTCAATGTGGCCTCAACTTCTCCAAGCACTCGACCAACAGAGATGCCAAACACTCCCTGACCTTTATCGATTAGGTCAATAACCTGATCTCCAGAGGTGCAGAGATAAACCTTCGCTCCATCTGAAATCAAAGTAATCTTTGCTAAATCTCCAATACCGGCAAGTCTTAGCTCAGCAACTGCTTTTCTGATTTGCTGCAGTGAAACACCAGCGTCTAGAAGACGCTTCACTAATTTGAGTACCAGGATGTCTCGGAAGGAATATAGTCTTTGCGATCCTGATCCGCTGGCTCCCCTGACGCTTGGTTGCACGAGAGCAGTGCTATCCCAGTAATCGAGCTGACGGTAACTTATTCCAGCAGCGCTGGCAGCCGAGTTACCGCGGTAACCAACTTTAGGGTCATGCCAAGGTTGAGCCTCAGAGAAAAGTTCATCTTGCAGGTAAGCGAATTCGTTTGCTTCACTCAAGATGATTCGGCCAGCTTCTGTAGTGACTTGTTCACTGTTTGGCTTTGATTCTGCTTTATTCTCTTCCATCCTGGCCTCCTCTCTGGGTTTCTAAAGTTCAACTAGAGATTGAACCTTTTCTTAATTCTTGCTGCTACCTACGACTTACCGTGGTTAATATTCTTCTTCGGCGTGTCGCGTTAGTCGATTTTATCGATAACTGAGCGAATTAGCTCTGCTCTAATTAAGGAAAAATGAGATTCAATCTCGTTGGCGTAAGAAGCAGCACGAGATTTAGATGCTGGATCGCGTTGCTTTTTGACGCTAGCAACCACTCCCTGGATGATGCCAATGTCTCGATCAACAGCAGTCTTAATGCCACGCAGGTGTCGGGCAGAGATACCAAAACGAGAAAGCTGCATCAAAGAACGAGCAATCTCGATATCGCTGAACTCAAAAGGTCCAGCTGAGATAAGCGAGCTTGATTGGGCTTCAGCCAGCAAAGTTTCGTTGATACCAGATTCGGCAATTAGTTCTAATTTGGTAAATTTACGGTTTACGCTCGGTCTTCTCGTGCCGGTAGGCAGCGATGGCTGCTTACCAGCGTCAAGGTCGTCTAAATATGCCTTGATTACTCTAAGAGGTAAAAACTTATCTCTTTGCAGTTCAAGAACTAGTTTTACTCTCTCGATGTGAGAGTCATCAAATTTGCGATAGCCAGATTCGGTTCTGTGAGGGTTGATTAGGCCTTGCTCTTCGAGAAATCTGATTTTTGATGGTGTCAGGTCAGGAAAATCCGGACCGAGCAGTTCGATGACTCGACCAATAGTCGAAAGTTTTGACGGCCTAGGTCCAAATAGATTTGAGGCCTCGCTGGTAGCCAACTTTAAATCTCTTTCTTTGATGAATAGAAAGTGAAGTGGTACTTGCCGATTTGAACTTCAGCACCGTTAAACAGTTCTGCAGATTCGATCCGCTTACCTTCAAAGTAGGTTCCATTCAGCGAAGTTAAGTCCTTGAGGGTGAACACTGACCCAACTCTGCTTATTTCGGAATGTTTACGTGAGACCGTCACGTCATCAAGAAAAATATCGGCATTTGGATGACGGCCAACAGTTGTTAAGTTTGCGTCAAGCAAGAAACGTGCTCCCTTGTTTGGCCCTCTTCTAACTATCAGTAACGCATTACCTGAAGGAAGTGAATCAACTGCTATCTGCTCGTCGGCACTTAGAGCATTAGGGTCACTTGGCAATAAGTCTTCTGCGAATGTACGAGTAGCGTCAATTTCATCGCCCTGACCTGAGGACTTGTTGTCATTGAACTCGTTCAATTACTCTCCTTCTTAGAGATAAGAATACTTGAGGTTAACCTAGCCGTTTTTCGGATGTTATAAACCTGACGCAAATAGATTCCGCCGGCCCACCAGTACATCCAGATACCCCAGAAAGCAAAACCCCAAGCTAACGGATAGATGGCTATGGACCATTCCGATGGCAAGACAGCAGGTAACAACATCAGCGGGAAGGCGTAAAGCAAGGCAAATGTACCCGCTTTGCCAGAATAATTCACCGGAAGTGGGCCATAGGCGACCTTAGCCAAGATAGGCAAGGTAAAGAACAAAAGGACATCGCGGCCAACTATCACTACCACCAGCCACCAAGGCACCTTGTCAGTTATTGCTAATCCAAGAAGTGAGGCCAAGATAAAAAGACGGTCTGCTGCTGGATCAAGTAGCTGACCCAAGCGAGTCATTTGATTGAGCTTTCTCGCCAGGTAGCCGTCTAACCAATCAGTGAAGCTTGAAATAGCCAGTAGCGAGAAGGCCAACAGGTTTTGATCAATCAGAATCATCCAAAAAAAGACGGGAACAAGTAACAATCGCAAAGCACTCAAGGCATTGGGCCAGGTGAGCACTTTATCGCTCAGTTGCAGATTGTTATCAGCCATTGTTTCTTAATCGCTTCCTATAAAGCGGCTTGGTGCTATTAATACTTTAGTTCTTTAGCGCTTACGCTTTTCCCTTACTCGCATACCAACTTCTATAGGAGTTCCCTCGAAACCATAGGTTTCACGAAGTCTTCTAATAATGAAGCGACGATAGCCTGGATCCAAGAAACCGGTTGTGAAAAGGACGAACTTTGGCGGTCTAGAGCTGGCTTGGGTAGCAAACAAGATTCTCGGCTGCTTACCTCCACGAACCGGGTGTGGGAACTCCATGGCTAGTTCCTGAACAAATGCATTCAACTTACCGGTTGGAATTCTGGTATCCCAAGAGTCAAGAGAAACCTCTAGAGCAGGAACTAGTTTCTCTAAATGGCGGCCAGTCTTTGCAGAAATGTTTACTCTAGGCGCCCAAGCAACGTGAGCAAGATCTGTCTCAATTTCGCGCTCGAGGATTTCTCTGCGGTCTTCATCAAGATTGTCCCACTTGTTGAAGGCAAGTACTAGTGCGCGCCCTGAGTCCAAAGCCATATCGACTATTCGGATATCCGCTTCGCTAATCTTTTCTGTCACATCAAGAACGACTACAGCAACTTCTGCTCTTTCTAGTGCAGAGGCGGTTCTAAGTGAGGCATAGAAGTCAGCGCCTTGCGCTAAGTGAACCCTGCGACGAATACCAGCGGTATCGATAAAGCGCCAAACTTTTCCACCAAGTTCGACCTGCTCATCGACAGGATCTCTTGTTGTTCCAGCTAGGTCATTAACAACGGCACGTTCTGAGCCAACAGCCTTGTTTAGCAGCGAAGACTTTCCAACATTTGGTCTACCAATGATGGCCACTCTTCGAGGTCCACCGAATTCTTGTTTAGCAACTGCTGAGATCTCTGGTAGCACTGCAATTACTTTGTCAAGTAGATCTGCAACTCCCCTACCGTGCAGAGCTGAAACTGGATGAGGTTCACCCAAACCTAAAGACCAAAGTGAGGCAGATTCTGCTTCCATGCGCTCATCATCAACTTTGTTAGCAAGTAGAAATACTGGCTTGTTCGATGCTCTAAGCATTTTCACTACACGTTCATCGGTTGCAGTTGGACCCACTGTTGCATCCACCACGAAACAGACTGCGTCAGCTAGTTCAACCGCTATTTCAGCTTGAAGGGCAACAGATTTATCGATACCTTTTGCATCTGGTTCCCAACCACCGGTATCAACAAGAGTGTACTTACGTCCATTCCACTCAGCTTTATAGGAAACTCGGTCTCGAGTTACTCCAGGCTTGTCTTCAACTACAGCTTCTCGTCTACCAATAATTCTGTTGACTAGAGCTGATTTACCTACGTTTGGTCGACCCACGATTGCTAGTACTGGAAGTGCTGGAAGAAGAACAGGCATTCCATCTGCTGCTCCTAATTGCTCAAGAACTTGGATGTCGTCTTCGTCGAGGTCGTAGTCGGCAAGGCCAACACGAAGAGCATTGACTCTAGCCTCTTCCTCATCAGTTGAGATTGAGTTAAGACGTTCGATGAACGCAGGGTCAAGCCCTTCATCATTAAATTCTTGTTCGTCCATCTTTGCCTCTACCTACTTGTTTGCTACAAGAGCAATTACAGCCCTTACAGTCTGGTCAAAATCAAGTTCCGAGGAATCCACTAAAATTACTCCTTCGGCAGGCGCGAGAAAATCCACTACCTTGGAGTCGTTTTGGTCGCGTCTGGTAACTTGATCGGCAACTATGGTGCCTTCTGGAAGTTCTGCGGAACGTCTTCCTAGTCTAACTTCCTCACTGGCAGTTAGCAGAATACGAGTTTTAGCATCCGGGAAGACTTTTGTTGTGATATCCCGACCTTCAACGATGATTCCAGGCCTGTCAGAAGCTTGAACCAGCCCCTTTGTGAGAGTCAACATGTACTGACGCACCTGAGGTAAACCCGCAAATTCACTCACCCCTGAGCCCACCTCTGGAGTTCTTATCTCATAAGTCACATCTAAGTTGCCAACTTTGACCCAGTAATTATCAGGATCCTGCGAAATGGCGTAGTCAAAGTTGTGAGAAATTTGTTCTGCCGATTGATATGCAATCTTTAGCCCTAGATTCTGTACTGCGAAAGTCAAGGCTCTGTAACCAGCTCCAGTGTCAAGATAGCCAAAGCCCAATGCCTTGGCACAAGCTTTGCTGACACTAGATTTACCTGAACCAGCAGGTCCATCAATAGCCACAATATGCATTTAGCCGGCCAACTTCCAGCCATTGGTTCGAAGGGTCGCTAAAAGTTTTTCTTCAGAAGCAGGCAAGACAGATATTTCAACAAGGCCAACCTGGGCACCGGAGGCGTGATCGAGCTTCAGGTCTTCGATGTTGACCTGCGCTGCACCCACTTCATTGAATAGCCTTGCAAGTTCACCTGGTTTGTCATCAATCATCACAACCACCTGAGCGTAAGAAGTGTTTCTTGTTCCGTGCTTACCCGGCAATCGAGCAATACCTAGGTTCCCTCTTTCTAACGAATTACCAAGAGTTGCAAGTGAACCCGAACCTGAAACGTTCCCTAAAGCTGTAACCATATCGTCTAATTCTTTTTGAAAATCCTTAAGAACGGGAAGCAGCTGATGAGAGTTCATGGAAAGTATCTGCAACCAAAGATTTGGGTCACTAGCTGCAATACGAGTTGTATCTCTAACTCCTTGACCTGCCAAAGCTAAATCAAAGTCATCGGCGTCAACCAACCTTGAAGCAAGCAAACTGGAAACCACTTGAGGTGCGTGTGAGATTAGAGCGACTGCTCTGTCGTGATCAGCAGCTGACAATCGCATGGTTGTTGCTCCTAGGTCTAGGGCCAACATTTCAACTGCATTTACTGCCTTTTCTTGTGTGCTCTCTTCAACTGTGATCACCCATGGTCGACCCACAAACAAATCAGGTCTACCAGATAGCGCTCCGCCCTTTTCTCTTCCTGCCATAGGGTGAGAACCCACATACCTTAGTGAGTCTGCTGAGGAAGCATTCACAGCTTCAAGAACGGCAACCTTTACGCTCGCAACATCGGTCACAATCGCTTCGGGGAATCTGTTCAACGCAGAAATAATTGTGGTAGCTGTGACATCGGGTGGAACACAGACAACTACTAATGAAACGTTATCTTCCGGTGAGAGCTGTCTACCAGCAGCAAAATCAATGGCAAGCGATTGAACGGCAGGTGAGGAATCTTCTAGCGACACATCAACGTTTAGGTTGCTAAGAGCTAAACCGATACTGGTGCCTAATAATCCTGCACCAATGATATGTATTTGTCCTTTGGTTCTGGCATTCACTGAGCTATATCCAATCTCAGAGCTACCGCGCCTCTAAGGTAAATGTGATTAACTTCAGATCTTGGTGCATCCATTTCAGCGTTTATCATCACTCTGATTACTCGAGGTAGTGAACCAACCACATTCATCTCAACAAAACACATCAGTGGAACATCACCAATGCCTAGTTCTCTAGCAGCTAGCGCTGGAAACTCAGACGTGATGTCTGGAGTTGCAGTGAAGAGAATAGAAATTAGTTGATCTGTGTGCAAGTTGTTCGCATGCATCATCTTTGAGATCAACTCAGCAGTTAGCCTGAGCAGATGCTCACGCTCATCGGAATCTAACTGGATTGCTCCACGAATAGCTCTATACGCCACTTGTTCGTCCTCTCGGTTTAGCTTTGGTTGTTAGCCCACCTTTGGACCTAGGTCTCGGTGCTCTTGTCTGTTTGCCTTCGGCTGATTTCAGAAGCGCACCGACTTCGACTTTGCTTAGCAATCTAGTTTGACCAGGCTTCAATGGTCCTAGATGCACTGGACCAAACTGTCTGCGCACTAAATCTTTAACCGGGTGACCGATAGCTTCAAACATTCTTCGAACAACTCTGTTTTTACCAGAGTGAATAACTATTTCGATAAGTGATTCAAAAGGGTTGGAATCAATGACGATTGCCTTGTCGGCATTCATCATGCCATCTTCAAGTTCAACTCCCGAGGTGAGTTTGTTTATTTCCTGTGCGGATACTGCACCTTCAACTTTTGCAACATAGGTTTTTGTAACGCCAAACTTTGGATGTGCCAGCATGTTGGCCAGCTCTCCGTCGTTAGTGAGAATCAAAAGGCCTGATGTATCAGCATCCAAGCGTCCGACGTTATAGATTCGATCAGACCTCAGGGCATACTGGCTCAAGTCTGGTCTACCAAATTCATCAGCCATAGAAGAGATAACTCCAATTGGTTTGTTTAGAGCCATGTAAACCCTGGATGCATCTAGCTGAATGGGTGTCCCACGAACAGAGACTTTGTCTTGCTCAGGATTGATGCGGCTACCTAACTCTTTGACTACCTTGCCGTTAACCTTAACTGCACCCGAAGTTATGAGCTCTTCGCTTGCTCTTCGGGATGCCACACCTGCGTTAGCAAGAACTTTTTGAAGTCTTACGCCTTCGGTTGATTCGGTCATTATTTTTTACCATCTGAGAAATCGGAACCTAAATCAGAATTTGCATCCGGTAGGTATGGGCTGATCAATGGAAGGTCTTCCAAAGCATTGATTCCTAATGTTTCAAGGAAAGTAGGTGTGGTGCCATAGTTGATGGCTCCAGTTTCACTGTCAGTAAACAGTTCTGTGATTAGTCCTCGAGATAGCAAGGTTCTTACAACACTGTCGACGTTTACTCCACGGATAGAGGCAATTTGACCTCGAGCAATTGGTTGGCGATAAGCAATCACTGCGAGAGTTTCTAAAGCAGCTTGAGACAGTTTTGTTGGGTTCTCGTTCGAAATAAATTCACGCACAGCCCACTCATAGTCTTCGCGAACAAACACTCGCCAGCCTCCGCCAACCTCACGAATTTCAAAACCACGTGGACGTGCTCCATTAACGCCATCAAAGTCATCACGAACAGCATGTACTGCTTCTCTAATGTCGGGCACTGGAGTATCTAGTGAAGTTGCAAGATGCACAAGCGAGAGCGGCACTTCAGCAACCATCAAGATTGCCTCAATAGCGCCTTGCAGAGAATCAGGGTTGATTGGTTCGTTAATGGCTAGCGCTTCACGCGGATCTTGCGAAAGAACTTCGACTGTTTGCTCAACAACTTCTACTTCTACTTCTGGTTGCTCATCATGAGTCATAATCTGCTCCTAGGGCTGATAGTTGTGATTCTTCAAATTCTTCTGCCTGCCAAGTAATTTGCAATGGGCCAAGTGATTCACTCTGCTCGAAGCTAACTGCCCCTAGGCGATAAAGCTCGAGGATTGATAGGAAACGTGCAACCAACACAGCCCTATCCCTAATTGATGAGATTAATTCGCGAAAGGTTAGCGTTTTGGCTGATCTAAGTAGTGAAACTACTTCAGCGGCTTGTTCTCGGATTGAAATTCTTGAGGCATGAAGATGCGTTAGCCCAACCATAGGTATTTCTCTTGGAGCCATTGTCTCTTCTGCTAATCGAGCAAATTCTTCAACATTTAGCGTCCAGATTAGTTCAGGAAGTTTTTGCTTGAATCTATCTTCAAGTCTTACCGAGCGGTAAATCCTTCTAGATTCTTGAGTTATTGCAGTTTGGAACCAGATCGAAATATCTTTGAACGCTCGATATTGCAAAAGTCTTGCGAATAGTAAATCTCTAGCTTCTAGAAGAGCAACATCCTCTGGGTCGACAACTTCACCCTTAGGCAGTAACTCGGCAATCTTTAGATCCAAAAGTGTCGCTGCGACCACTAAGAATTCGCTTGCCTCTTCTAACTGATCAATCTCTTCTAGGGTTCGGACATAGGCGATGAAGTCATTGGTTACCTGGCTAAGTGAGATAGAAGTCAGATCAAGTTGATGTTTGGAAACTAATGAAAGTAGGAGGTCAAAAGGACCTTCAAAGTTGCCTATGTTTAATGAGAAACCACTTGAATTTGATTCTTCTACATCATTACGGAGCGCAGCCACGTTCAACCATTTCCCTTGCTACGGCTCGGTATAGTTCAGCAGCTTCAGAAGAAGGAGCGAACTGAGTTACTGGACGACCCTTTTCTGATGAGTCTTTGAACTTCACAGTGTGCTTGATTACTGTGCGGAATACGGTGTCGTCATAGTCTTCATACAACTGATTCAACATGCTTCTTGAGTGCAAGGTTCTAGCGTCATACATCGTTGCCAGAATGCCATCAATCTTGAGGCCTTCATTTAGTCTCTCTCTGACTAAGTCAACAGTGTGATTGATCAGTAGTTCCAGACCTTTTAGAGCAAAGTAATCACACGCAACAGGAATCATCACTCCGTGAGCTGCAGTTAGTGCATTTACGGTTAGCAAACCAAGTGAAGGCTGGCAGTCAATCATGATCACGTCGTAATCACCAAGGATTGGACGCAGCACTCCAGCTAGGATTCTTTCGCGTCCAGGTTCTGCAACTAATTGAATCTCGGCAGCTGAAAGTTGAATGTTTGCAGGTATCAGATCTAGCCCTGGCACTTCAGTGTGAACAATGACGTCTTTTGCGCTCATTTTTCTATCGAGCATCAGGTCATAGACGGTTTTTACATCTTCGTTGACCACCCCTAGTCCTCGAGATAGTGCACCTTGCGGATCGAAGTCGACGAGCAAAACCTTGCGGCCATACTCAGCTAATGCAGCCGCAGTGTTGATAGTGGTAGTTGTCTTTCCTACCCCACCTTTTTGATTACATAGCGCAATTATTCTGGCTGGGCCGTGACTAGTTAGACGCTTAGGAATTGGAAACCGGCCGTCGGTGTTTTTACCTGACATATAAAGTTTCCTCTCTGGCTTCACAGCAGTAAGTTATTGGCCTTTGGGCCAATATGTTTCCTTGTTCTTAAATCTTACCGCTGTGCACGCGGATGGCTGCTCGCGTAGATCTCTCTTAGAGCATCAACTGTGACCAACGTGTAAATCTGGGTAGTTGTGACCGAGGCATGGCCCAAAAGCTCTTGAACAACCCGAACATCAGCCCCTCCCTCAAGCAAATGAGTGGCGAAGGAATGCCTAAAAGTGTGTGGGGAAACCTCAACACCAAGCTTGGCGGCCTGAGCTGAATCACTAATTATTTGCCAAATGCTTTGCCTTGAGAGCCTAGAGCCACGCTGGTTTAGAAATAGAGCTGGGGTGCCAAGTGACAGGGTTGCCAAGGTGGGTCTTACTCTAACTAGATAAGCAGCTACTGCTGCCTGGGCGTATTTACCCACTGGAACTATTCTTTCCTTGGATCCTTTGCCGAATAGGCGAACAATCTCGGGATCAATCAAATCATCAAGATCCATGTTCACAATCTCAGAAACTCTGGCTCCGGTAGCGTATAGGAGTTCAAGGATTGCTCTGTCACGCACTCTGATGATATCTGCGGCCACACCAGATGTGTCATCTGGTTCAGGACCTGAGGCTTGAAGTAGTATCTCAATTTCTTGAATCGAGATAGCTTTGGGTAACCGCTTAGGAGCCTTAGGTGGTTTCACCGCTGCCGAGACATCATTGTCAGTAATTCCTTCAAAGAGCATGAACTTATGGAAGCCTCTGACTACAGCCAAGATCCTGGCAACAGAAGTAGCCACTAACCCTTTTTCAGAAACCAAACTTTGCGCGAAGTTGCGGACAATGGATTCATGGATATCAGCCGAATCGGCAATGCCGTTATTCTGAAGAAAATGGAGATACTTGGCTAAATCTCTTTTGTAGGCAAGCAGAGTGTTTTTAGCCATGCCACGTTCAATGGTGAGATGTCGAAGGTAACTATCAACACTTCTTTGAAGGCTAGCCATTACTTTCAATACTTCTTCTGGCGGCTAAGGCTAGAACAGCCACCACCAAAGTTGGGCTCTTGGTTTTGGACTGCATAACCGAAGCTAGAACTTCAGTGAAAGGAACCCAAAGTGGCACCATCCCTTTTTCTTCGCTTGTTCGATCGAAAGCTTCCCCTGTAGGGCTCAGATCTTGGGCTAAAAATATTTCGATAACCTCGCTGGAAGAACCTGGTGTTGTATAAAAGCTGTGTAAGTGAGTCCAGGTCTTGGCTTGATAATCTGCTTCCTCGGATAACTCACGTTTGGCAGATTCTAAGTCGCTTTCATCTTCTTCATCTCTAAGGCCAGCAGGCATTTCATACAGATACTGGTTCACCGGAGCTCTATATTGCTTGATTAGAAGAACTTCATCCTTTTCGTTGATGGCAAGAACAGCAACAGCGCCAGGATGTTGAATGTAGTCTCTGGTTAGTTCTTCACCTTGGAATTCAAAAGTTTTGGCAACTACATTCCAAATCCTGCCTTGGAAGGCGATTCGGGTGCTTCTAACAGAAGATTCGGGAAGACCGCTTTCATCTGAGATCGGGAGTTTATTCATCTCAGTCATGTCAGCCCTCTATCCGGCTTTGTTGCTGAATAAGCGTCCGGCTAGGGCAGCTTTGATGAGTCCATGGAATAGTGGGTGCGCTTTAGTCGGTCTGGATAAGAATTCTGGGTGAGCCTGGGTTGACACATAGTAAGGATGTACTTCTCTTGGAAGTTCAACAAACTCAACCAAGTTACCGTCAGGAGATGTCCCAGAGAAGACTAGCCCCGCAGCAGCAATCTGATCTCTGAAGGAGTTGTTCACCTCGTACCTGTGACGGTGGCGTTCGTGAACTGTTGTCTTGCCATAGGTTTCAGCTATAACGCTGCCTTCTTGAAGTTTGGCTTCAAAAAGCCCAAGTCGCATAGTTGCACCCATGTCCCCTGATGCAAGAATATCTACCTGCTCAGCCATAGTTGCAATCACCGGATACTTTGTTTCACCTTCAAACTCAGTTGAAGAAGCACCTTCTAGTCCAACTATGTTCCTTGCGTACTCAATAACCATGCACTGTAAACCTAGGCAAAGCCCGAGGGTTGGAATTCCGTTTTCTCTAGCGAACTTGAGAGCACCAAGCTTTCCTTCGATGCCTCTAACACCAAACCCACCAGGCACACAGATAGCGTCAACATCACTCAGATGCGTTCTAGCGCCATCCTCGGTCTCACAAAGATCGCTAGCAACCCATTTGATATTGACCTTGACTTGCTCAGCAAAACCGCCGGCACGTAAAGCTTCGGTTACCGAAAGATAAGCGTCCGGAAGATCAATGTATTTACCAACCAATGCGACATTAACTTCCGCTATCGGCTCGTGAACAGCTTTGAGAACGCTACTCCATCTAGTCCAATCAACTTCTTTGGCTTCTAAACCTAAGTGGTTGATGATGTAGGAATCCAGTCCCTCATCGTTTACGACAGTTGGAATATCGTAAATGCTGTTGGCATCAGCTGCATTTATCACTGCCTTCAACTCAACATCACACATCAGAGCAATCTTCTTCTTTATTGCATCTCCGATAGGTCTATCACTTCGACAAACAATAGCATCAGGCTGGATACCGGTTGAACGAAGAGTCGCAACTGAGTGCTGGGTGGGCTTTGTCTTTAGCTCTCCACTAGGTGCAAGGTAAGGAACAAGAGACACGTGTACGAAGAACACTTTGTCACGACCTAGTTCGTGCCTGACCTGACGTGCTGCTTCAATAAATGGCAGGGATTCGATGTCGCCAACAGTTCCACCAATTTCTGTGATGATCACATCTGGCGCTGGATCTTCGAAGGCCTGCAGACGCATTCTGCGCTTAATTTCATCGGTGATGTGCGGAATAACCTGCACAGTATCCCCGAGGTAACCGCCTGATCTCTCTTTGCGGATAACTTCGCTGTAAATCTGACCGGTGGTGACGTTTGCAGATTGGGAAAGGTTGATGTCAAGAAATCGCTCGTAATGACCAATGTCTAGGTCTGTTTCAGCTCCATCGTCGGTTACGAATACTTCACCGTGCTGGAAAGGGTTCATGGTGCCTGGGTCTACGTTTAGATAAGGGTCTAGCTTCTGCATAACCACAGATAGCCCACGAGCTCTTAGAAGGTTTCCCATACTGGCGGCTGTTAGCCCCTTGCCGAGCGAGGAAGCAACCCCACCAGTCACAAAAATGTGTCTTGATTTACCAGAATCCATCGCATCCGCCATGGAATTCAACACTAGCATTCACCCGCTCAAGCCACCAACTTTGACTTATACGACATGCCGAACGAAGTTTTAAACCTTGTTCTGATTAAGAATTTCTAGCTAGTTCGAGCAATTCCTGAGCATGAGATCTAGCGCTAGCAGAGTCGGATAAGCCTGAAAGCATTCGAGCTAGTTCTTCGGCCTTAGCTTCATCGTTGAGTATCTTCACATCACTGGATGTGAACATTGCATCTTGAGTCTTAATGATTGCCAGATGCTGGTCGGCAAATGCTGCTACCTGAGCCAAGTGGGTAACAACTATCACCTGAGCGTTTTTTGCAAGCTTGGATAATCTTCTGCCAACCTCAATTGCCGCAGCACCACCAACTCCTGCATCAACTTCATCAAAGATAAATGTTGGAGCACTATCTGACTCTGCGAGTATCACCTCAAGAGCTAGCATGATTCGACTGAGCTCGCCACCGGATGCACCCTTGCCAATAGGTCTCGGCTCTGCTCCTGCATATGATTCCAACAAGAAAGTTACTGTGTCCATCCCACTTGCTGAAAGAATGTCACTAAATTCAATCTGAACATGCAGCTTCGAACCAGACATTGCCAGAGCAATTAACTCTTCGGACACCCGTTCACCAAGATGCTTCGCTGCCTTGATTCGGTTAGCAGATAACTCCGTAGCAAGTCTTCGAGCACTGGCTTCCATTTGAGAAACTCGCTCGGTTAGTTCTTCAACTCGTTCTGTTGAAGTGTCTAAATCTAGAAGTTTTTGTTGAGCCGATTTTTCAAAAAGGTGAAGATCCTCAATGGTTGGACCAAATCTTCGTAAGACAGCAGTTATTTCACTTCTACGCGATTGAATTTCATCCAGGCTCATCGAGCTATCGGACTCCAATGAAGCAAGGTAGCCTGCTAGTGAGACAGCAACCTCGTTTAGGTTTTCAACCGCCTCATTGAGTTTGGCGGCCATCATCTCAATTGAGCTGTCGTGATTGGCTGCACTTTCGAGAGCTTTTCTAGCCTTACCAGCTAGCCCCAATGCATCTACCCCATCAAACGAATCACTTGTCAAAGCCTCATGGGCTAACCCAACTAATGACCTCAAGTCCTCTGTGTGGGTCAATCGCCTAGCTAAGTCTTCAAGTTCAACATCCTCGTTTGCTTGAACATTGAGTTTTTCAAGCAGGGTAAGCGTTTCTTTTAGCTCCTCGATCTGAGCCGCTCTGGTCGAGTCGCTCTTCAGTATCTCTTCTAATTGCGCATTAGCGCTGCGCCAAGCGTTGTAACTCTCCAGATACACAGCCAAAAGTTCTTGATGTTCAGCTCCTGCAAATCTATCCAGAGCGACTCTTTGCGCCACTGGCGATTTCAAACGAATTTGATCCGACTGCCCGTGCACTACAACAAGGTGCTCCGCAAGCTCATTAAGTAGACCAACTGGAGCTGCTCTGCCACCTACGACTGCCTTTGATCTTGAGTCTGTTCCGACAGTTCTTACTAGCAGAAGTTCGCCATCTTCGATCAGAGCCCCGACTTCTTCTGCCTTAGCTAAGGCCAAATTATGAGAATCGAGTTTCCACTGACCTTCTAAAACTGTTTGAGTCGAACCCGCTCTAATCATTCCTGAGTCTGCACGAGCTCCAAGCAACAAGCCAAGCGCTGTGAGAACCATTGTCTTACCTGCGCCTGTTTCTCCGGTTAGCACTGTTAGACCTGGGTGAAAGTTGAGTTTTGCTTCGCTGATTACACCTAGGTCGCGAATGAAAAGGTCTTCTATCATTTATGAATGCTTTGGCTAGCCTTGCTCAGAGCTGTCAGGTCCGCGCCATCCTGTTACAGGCAAAGCGAATTTTCTAACTAGTCTGTCTGTGAATGGTCCTTGGCGTAGTCGGGCCAGACGAACTGATTTCTCCGACTTACAAACTTCAACTCTTGCACCAACTGGAAGATCGTGAGTTCTTCTTCCGTCACACCAAAGCACACCAGTTCCAGCAGAGCGCTCGAGAACCTCTACTGCCAGGAGAGACCTTGGGCTAATCACCATCGGTCTTGAGAAAAGGGCGTGAGCGGAAAGTGGAACCATCAGCATCGCATCTACACTGGGCCAAACTACTGGACCACCTGCGCTAAACGCATAAGCGGTTGAACCAGTAGGAGTAGCCATGATGATGCCATCGCAACCAAAACTTGAAAGCGGCTTCTTGTCTATTTCAACAATCACCTCGAGCATTCGCTCGGCAGCGCTCTTTTCAACAGTTGCTTCATTTAGCGCCCAAGTTCTAAATACTTCTTTGCCACCGACCAGAACGCGAACATCGAGCGTTAAACGCTCTTTCACCAAATAGTCTCTATCAACCACTCTTGCCACGGCATTCGAGAAACCCTCTCGCTCGCTTTCAGCTAGAAAGCCCACATGCCCTAGGTTGATTCCCATCAAAGGAGTCGCTGTCTCTCGAACAACTTCGGCTGCTTTTAGGATTGTTCCATCGCCACCTAGAACCATTACAAGCTCAAGATCTCTCTCTGGAACAGTAACTCCTAGTTCAAGCACGTGCTTCAAAAAGTCGCTGTCAGCGTCTCGGTTTGCTTGGAACTCCTTGATTTCAATAACTTGCTCATGGGTCATCACTGGCGTCAGGTTGGCTGCGACAAGTTGCTCGATAGCCTCAGTCGTGGCAGTGATGGCCTCGAGGCGACCGGTATGGGCGACCAACAGAATGTATCTGGATTCAGTCAATGTTAATCGCCTCCTTGTGCCTAAGCGCGTTCTTTAGCTAGTTTGTCAATTCTGCCAGACCAATCGATGCTGTGGTCAGTCTCCACAGAATTTAGCCATACTAGGAACTCCACATTTCCATGGGTTCCGGGCAGCGGAGATTTGATAATCCCCTGAATGTTTAGGCCTTGGACCTTAGCTTCATCTAGAACCTGTCGAATGGCTGATGCTCGAAGTCTGTGATCGTTGACGATGCCTGAGGCATCTAGCGACTTCTTACCAACCTCAAACTGTGGCTTAATCAAGAGCACAAAGTCAGCATTTGGCGCAATTTGGCTCATTTGAGCAAGCACCAAAGTTAAGGATATAAAGCTCAAATCTGCTACAACAAGGGCGATTGTGTTATCCGTAATCTTCTGCTCAAGCCTAGAACCAACTAGCTTCTGAAGATTCTCTTGAGTCAGATCTCGAGCATTAAAGTTCTCTATGTTTATAACCATCCGGTTATCAGCAAGGGACTCAGCCAACTGAGAGTGACCCACGTCTAGAGCGATAACTGTCGATGCTCCGTAACGAAGTAATACGTCTGTGAAGCCTCCAGTTGAAGCTCCAATGTCAAGGCAAATCTTGCCAACTATCTCGATCTCTGTGAATTCTTCAAGGGCAGCAGCAAGTTTGTGCCCAGCTCTCGAAACGTAGTCGATTGCCTCCAGCACAACTAGTTCAGCGGCTTCAGGTACCGGCTGTGAAGATTTCCTAGCCTCACGACCATCTATAAATACACGACGGGACTCGATCAAACTTGAAGCTTGATTGCGAGACTTAGCGAGTCCACGCTCGACGAGCGCTACATCGAGTCTGGTTGAATTTTGATCCAACTTAGTTCTCGGTGTTTTCTTCAGAAGCGGCGTTAAACTGCTCTTCTAGCTTGGCCTTTAGCTCACCGAAAGCTTGAGGTTGATCATCCAAGTTGAGCTGTGAAATTCTTTCAAGTTCAGCTTCAAGTTCATTTAGCCTGTCGTTCATTTATGCCTTCTTTTCATACAGTGCGCTTTGCACATCCAGGAAGTGAATGTGTTTACCTGAATTCCAAATAACGTTACAAGCAGCCCGCAATGCTTCGATAGATTGCGGATCGCCATCTGTAACTAAAACTTTGTCTCCTAGCAATTCAACACTAGCCTTGCCACAACTCCAGCCACGCTTAGTCTGCCTCGGCTCTTTATAATCCTCTAACAGTTCATTGAGGCTCGAAATAATGTAATCGGGTCTTTCATCCGTGCTTGCAGCCAAAACATCCTTGCGTGTTGAAACACCTGTTAGTACCAACACACTTGAAATCTTTGCTCGATTGGCTCCAAGAATATCTGTATCTAGTCGATCTCCTACAAACAGTGCTTTGTTAGGTTTGAATAGATTAATTGCCGTTTGAAAGATTGCTGGTTCTGGTTTTCCAGCAACAATGGGTAACTGTCCAACCGCAGTGTGAACTGCGCCTACTAATGTGCCATTGCCTGGTGCCAAACCTTTTTCCTGAGGCAGTGTCCAGTCATTGTTTGTGGCAACCCAGACAGCACCATTTTGAATCGAATAAGACGCTTCTGCTAAATCTTTCCAAGAAACATCTGGAGAAAAACCTTGAATAACTGCTTCAGGTTTGTCATCGCTGGAAACGACTACTTCAAATCCACCTGAGAGCACTCGAGCTCTTAAACCCTCCCCACCAACAACTAAAACTTTTGCACCTGCAGAAATCTTTGTTTGCAGAAGTTCAACTGCGGTTTGCCCGGAAGAAATAATATCTTCTGGTGTTGCAGTAAGTCCGAGTGATAAAAGTTGTTCAACAATTGTTTCGGGTTTGCGCGAAGAATTATTTGTTACGTATCCAACATTTATGTTCTGCGCAGCAATTTGATTTATTGATTCAACGGCATTCCTAATCGCGATTGAACCCTCATAAATTACTCCATCGAGATCTGCGAGCAATAAATCATATTGACCCCAAATTTTTTTATCGGCCACGACCAGGTCCTCGGCTACGACCCTTCGGTGGACCACCAAAACCTTTGCCGCCACCTCTAGGTCCGCCGCCACCAGTTGGTGGGCCGCTGTTTCTAGGTCCAGCGTTGAACGGCGGACGCTTAGGTCGATCGCCTCCGTTATCAGGAGAATCTCTGCTCGGGCGATCAGGCTTAAATGAAGAATCCCGAGGCGCCCTGGTACCGTTTTCATGCTGGGATTTTGAGTGACGGTCCAGTTTCGGTGACGCCTCGGGAATCTGAATCTCCTCAATTACTGAGAAGACCTCGTTCTCGGGGTTTTTATTCCCGAGGAAGTGTTGCTCTGCACGGTCTGCTAAATCGGACCATTTCTTAGCTTCACTTTCTCTGTTCCCAATTATAAGGGTATCTGCGTAGGCCCGGAATAGATTTGTGGAAAACTCAAAAACTTTTGTTGGATCCAATTCCGGTATCTCTAACTCGGCTAACGCAAGATCGGTTTGACCAAGGTCCAACCGCGCCCCAGACATTACGATAGCTAGGTTTACCCTGACGGCAGCTGGCAGAGATTTCCTGTCAACTGAGCGGCCAAGTTCTAGCGCTTTTTCCGGTCTGCCTAGACCTCTTTCTGAGTCAACCATGAACGGAAGCTGATCACTAGAGCCAGAAAGGCGTCTATACGTGGTTAGTTCTCGAATAGCTAACCCATAATCCCCGACCTGATAGGCAGTGATTCCTAATGTTTCTCTAACAATCGCGATTCGACCTGCACGTCTAGCAGCTGCTAAGGCGTGCTGATGAGCTAACTCTGGATCTTGCTCATGAAGCAGGCTTACCATAGCAAGGTGCCTTGCAGTCATCTCAGCATTTTCTGCGGTCAAAGTCTTCAACTGAACACGAATGCCCAGCTCAAGGTCTTGATCCGTTATTTCATCAGGAATCATAGGAGATTTGGCAGCATCCTCGTTCCTCGGTGAGGCTACACGAGTCTGCCACTCTGGACGTTCGTCGCGTGAACCACCGCTACGAAGTTCGGCACCTGGTGGCTTACGTCTGTCATCGCCGCCTGCGCTTCTGCGATCTCTTGGTACTGGCTTATCGTTCATCATGTCTCCTAATTCCATTAAAACATGTCTGTTAAACAAAAAATGGCCACCTTGAATCCAAGGTGGCCATTTTTCTAAATTAAGTCCGGCGGTGACCTACTCTCCCACAAGGTCCCCCTTGCAGTACCATCGGCGCAGAGAGTCTTAGCTTCCGGGTTCGGAATGTAACCGGGCGTTTCCCTCTCGCTATGGCCGCCGAAACACTATTGAGATAGTG
>CANKLZ010000021.1 GCA_947483795.1 Micrococcales bacterium
AACCATCAAGATCGCTAAAGGCAGCCAAGCAGCACTTGTCCTAACAGCGGAAGATGAGTCGCTGGTGTTCAACAAATCTGTTCCTGCTCAGACAGGACTGCTAGTAACAGGTGGCTCTGGAGATGGTCAGATTGAGTTCTCAGTGTCACCATCAAGTGTTGCAATCTGTGCGATTAGTGGCTCAACTGTCACCGCACTTGGTGCAGGAGCTTGTGTTGTTATTGCTACTAAGCAACCTGATTCGTTCTTCGAAGAGGCAACCGATAGCGTAACAATCACTATTGGCAAAGCTGCTCAGGATAATCTGGTTGCAAGTACTTCTCAGGGCGAAACTGCTACCCCAGAATGGAATGGCACTAAGAACACCCAAGTCACCATTACTGGTGGCGATGGTTCCGGAGCAATTAGTGTTGAAGGGCTAACCCCATCAATCTGTGTCGTAGCGCTAGTCGATCAAAAGGTAAACGTCACTGCTAATGCAGCAGGAACATGTGAGTTCCGAGTTAACAAAGCAGGCGATGACAACTTCTTGGCCGCAACAGCAATCACACACTCGATAACTGTTGGTAGTGCGTCAACAGATCTAGCTATAAGCATCTCTCCATCAGCTCTCACCGCGGGATCTACTGGAACAATTGAGATCACAGTGACAAACCTAGGTGCCGCCTCAGCAGCTGGTGCGAGTGTGGATTACACGTTGCCAACTGGTGTTAGCTCAGTTGCTCCACTAGGTGCAGGTTGCACTCTTGTTTCGAGCAATCTTGTGCGTTGTGTGACAACCGCTGTTATCCCAGCATCTGGATCTGTGAAGTTCACTATTCCAGTGGCTATTTCAGAAACACTAGCCGGAGGCGAAAGAACTGAGGGTGGCGATGCGGAACTTACATCTGGTACTCCGGATTCCAACTCTGCTAACAACAAGCCACTGGACGATGCTGCAAACTTTGTTGTTAACAAAGCTCCATCTGCTTTCAACAAGAGCTCATTGCTTCCTATGCAGACCGGAGTTGCTTTCAGCGACAAGTTGGAAGCCGTTGGTTTCCCAGCAGTTACCTACGCTGTTACAGCTGGGGCACTTCCTGCTGGACTGACTCTGAATGCACTAACGGGTGAGATTACAGGAGCCCCTACTGGAGTTGGAAACTACTCATTCACGATCACGGCAACAAACGCATTTGGTGCAATCAATAGAACCTTCACAGGTTCTATTGCCCCTAGTCCAACTGTGACTGTTCCTGGTAGTGGCTTTGCTACCAACACCGTTCCAGCTGGCACCAGAGTGAGCATTACAGGTACAAACCTAGACCTGGTTACTGCTGCAAACATTGGAGGCAAGAATGCAAACATCTTCTCTAAGACTGCAAGCCAGATTGTTTTGGATGTACCAAATGGTGATGCTGCAGGAGATGCACCAATCAGCCTTATTTACCCTCAGGGTAACCTGGCGGCAGGTGCCTTCACATACACAGGTGTGAACAAACTGAATCCAGTGATTGTGATTTCTGCAGGAGCAAGCACCGCAGGTGCAGCTGAAACGGCTCGAACACTTACTTCGAGCATCTCGGCTGTGGGAGTTCCTGGTGAAATAACGCTTCCAGTTGTTTACAGTTCAAAGACCACAAGTGTTTGTACTGTCACTGGCAATCAGTTGACTTTCCTTGCAGTGGGCTTGTGTACTGTTGCAGCTTCGACTGCTGCTACCACTGTTTTCAACTCGGGAACTGCTACCGATGTTTCTATCGCAGTTGGTAAGTCAGATCAGACGTTGAACATTGTCCTCCCACAGAACACTGTTCCTCCGACCAAGGCAACTGACTCAGCTGATGGCTTTGAACTTACCGCCTCAGCAAGCTCAAGTTTGCCGGTGGTATTCAAGGGAACAACGCCTACAATCTGTGATGTTACAGAAGAAGGATTCGTAACCGGAATCAAGCCAGGTGTTTGTATCGTCAACGTATCTCAAGCTGGTAACGCTCGATTCAATCCGATTGCACCAACCAAGATGGAGTTCACAATCACTAAAGATGCTGGTGGCCCATCTGTTGATCCAGGTGACCCTAGCAAGCCAACCAGCCTAGCTTCCGGCAAACTGACCAACATGGGAGATGCCGGATTCAGCTGGAATAAGTCTCTTGGTCATCTAAAGGTTGAGACCTATGGTGTCTGGATTGGAAAGATTTCTGCTGTGAGCGAGTTCAAGATTTCTGGCAAGACCTATAAGTGCACAGTGAACTTCGGAACTCTCAAGGCAATGCCTTCAAAGACAGCTGCGCAACTCAAAGCAGCTATGGCTAAGAAGACATTCAAGGCAAGTGTTCCGTTCTGTAACTCAAAGACCGAAGCGGCAGCCTTCGCTGCACTGAAGAAGGGATTCAACGGTCTTCAGGTGAAGGTACTTATTACCCGATACAGAATGTACCCAACCACATACAAACCAATAAACGCTAAGACTAAGAAGCCGATCACAACTCAACTCAGAACTGTGTATCTAACTCTTGGCTAGTTGCTAGAGATAGAAAGAAATGCCGCCCGAGTAATCAGGCGGCATTTCTTTTTAGAAGACTTTACTCCCACTCAATAGTGCCAGGTGGCTTACTCGTCACATCGAGCACCACTCTGTTCACACCAGAGACTTCATTAGTAATACGGTTAGAGATTTTAGCCAGTAAGTCATATGGAAGTCTTGACCAGTCAGCAGTCATCGCATCTTCACTTGATACAGGACGTAAAACAATTGGATGGCCGTAGCTTCTGCCATCTCCTTGAACACCGACTGATCTAACATCAGCTAGAAGAACCACAGGACACTGCCAGATCTCACCATCTAAACCAGCAGCACTTAGCTCTGCTCTAACAATGGCATCTGCTTTACGAAGTAGATCAAGTCTTTCCTTAGTAACTTCACCAACAATACGAATCCCGAGACCAGGCCCTGGGAATGGCTGTCTGCCAACTATCTCCTTAGGCAAACCAAGTTCGTAACCTATAGCCCGAACTTCATCCTTGAATAATGTTCTAAGAGGTTCAACTAATTCAAACTGAAGGTCTTCAGGTAATCCACCCACATTGTGGTGGCTCTTAATGCCTGCTGTTACCCCGCCACCAGATTCCACAACGTCTGGATACAGGGTTCCTTGAACTAAGAACTTGATAGGTCGATCATCTGCTTGAGATTCCGCAATCAGCTGAGCCTGAGCTTCTTCAAAGGACCTAATGAATTCTCGACCAATAATCTTGCGCTTAGTTTCAGGGTCAGTAACGCCTGCAAGAGCGGTTAGGAACTTCTCTTCTGCATCCACAGTAATCAAGCGAACACCAGTTGATGCAACATAGTCACGTTCAACCTGTTCAACTTCGCCCTCACGCATAAGGCCGTGATTGACGAAGATACAGACCAGCTGGTCTCCTACTGCCTTATGAACTAAAGCTGCAGCTACCGCTGAGTCAACACCACCGGAAAGGCCACAGATAACTCTGTCGTTACCCACTTGTCTTCTAATGCTCTCAACCTGTTGAGCAATGACGTTACCGCTGTTCCAAGTTGATGGGATACCTGCTGCATTGTGTAAGAAGTTTTCTAAAACGTTTTGACCAAACTGTGAGTGTTTAACTTCAGGATGCCACTGCACTCCATAAATCTTCTTTTCACTGTTAGCAAAAGCTGCTACCGGTGTTGTTGCTGTGCTGGCTAGGACTTCAAAGCCTGCTGGCTCTTTCATTACCTGATCACCATGGCTCATCCAGCAAATCTGCTCGCCTGGTTGGCCAGCAAGTATTTCACCACCAGAAACTACCTTGAGATCTGTTGCCCCAAATTCACGCAGGCCTGTCTTATCAACTCGACCACCGAGAGCTGAAGCCAAAATCTGGAAGCCATAACAAATACCCAGAACAGGAACTCCGAGATCCAAGATTCCTTTATCTAATTGTGGGGAGGCTGGTTCATAAACGCTGGCTGGTCCACCGGAAAGAATGATTGCCAATGGGTTCTTCTGGATTACTTCAGCCGCTGTTATGTTGTGATGCACAATCTCGCTGTATACACCGGCTTCACGAACTCGTCGAGCAATTAGCTGAGCGTACTGAGCGCCAAAATCAACTACCAGAACAGGTCTATTTTCCACTGATGAACTAATGATCAAGCACCTGTCTTATCAAGCCCAAAGATTTGGACAAATTTGGCCTGATACTTCTTCTCAATAAAGAAAGCAGAAACAGGTACTACCCCGCCCATGGCAATGATCAGAAAGTCTTGGAATTTCATGTTGGCTAGTCTCCAGATTCGGAAGTCAGCAAATAGGTAAACAATGTAAAGAATTCCATGTATTTGAAGAAGCAGCTTTGAGATGTCAACACCTGACAAAGGCAACCCGGTGCCATCAACAGAATCAGGAACTAAACCTATGAAACCAGCAGTGCCACCTGACCAAATCAGTAACCCAAAGGCGTACTTGAGTAGCATTTCGATTCCTACCAAAATAAGGAAAATACCTGTAATCAGGGAACTCACGCGATAGAACTTGAGGGCTGACTCTGCTTGGGATTTAGGGACCATGGGCCTATTTTACTTGGCTACAAGGCTCTATTCGGCCAGCAAAGCGGTTTGCTGCCTCTTATAAGCATCTGCAAGTAGTCGCCACCACATAAACACCGCAAAGCCTGCAAAGACTGTCCATTCAATGGCATAGAAGGCACTTAGCCAGTTCACTTGACTATCACTTTGAGCCATGCCTACGGTTAGTTTTTCAACACCTTCGATGTCCGCAAAAATGTTCTCGTCGGTCAAGGCTAGGAAACCTGTGTAAACGGAATCCGCTACAAAAGAATCTCTATTGATGAGCTGTGCCACCGATAGCGACTCAAAGATGCCAGACTCTACAGACTCTAACGGTGCTTCACTTGGCAAATACCTGCCGGTATGTAGCAGCAGAGCCTGCACCACAACTAGTTCCCTGACTTTTTGCAAAGCAGCTAAAGCTTGGGCTTTGTTTTCAATAAAGCCCGCTGCAAGAAATAGTTTGGCCGACTCTGTTTGCCCAGGAAGTACCAGCCAGTAGCCTCGGTCACCATTGATTTGAATACGGTTAGCAATAAGAACAGCGTTAGAAGGATCTAGGGTGAGCTCAGTTCTAACTTTGGTTAGAACTACCTCATCTCCAACAGATGAGATTTCTAAAAAAGTAAAAGGTGAATTGGGTTGAGCAACACTAGAGAGCCCAACAACTTCCATCTTTGACCAAGACTCATTGGCAGCATTTTCAATAAAAGTTCTACTAACCTGCCACTGAGCCATCAGTGCAAATCCTGCGGCTAACGCAAGACAAAAGATTAACGCTGCAATCCATCGAGCGGTTAGAGCAAGTTTGAGCATAGATTAGGCGCCGTAAGGAGCTACTACTGTGTCAACTCTTTGGAACTCTTTAAGATCGCTATAACCAGTTGTTGCCATGGCTTTACGAAGAGCTCCCATAAGGTTGGAAGTCCCATCAGCTGAAGTTGAAGGACCTTGCAGGATTTGTTCAAGTGAGCCAACTGATCCGACATGAACTCTCTCGCCTCTAGGCAGCTCAGGGTTATAAGCCTCAGGTCCCCAGTGCCACCCTTGCCCAGGTGCCTCTGTAGCTCTAGCTAAAACAGAGCCAAGCATTACTGCATCAGCTCCACAAGCAACAGCCTTAACGATATCTCCAGAAGTTCCAAGACCACCATCAGCAATAACGTGAACATAGCGTCCACCTGATTCATCCATGTAATCTCTTCTCGCTCCTGAAACATCGGCAACAGCGGTTGCCATTGGAGCGTGAATGCCTAGAACCTTACGAGTAGTAGAGGCTACTCCTCCACCAAAGCCAACTAACACACCTGCGGCACCGGTTCTCATTAGGTGAAGTGCAGCTGTGTAGGTAGCAGCTCCACCGACGATTACTGGAACATCTAGTTCATAGATGAACTCTTTGAGGTTCAAAGCTTCTTGAGTCTTAGACACGTGCTCTGCTGAAACAGTTGTTCCACGAATAACAAACACATCAACACCTGCTGAGATAACTGTCTTAGCGAATTCTCTTGTCTTCTGTGGTGAAAGCGCTCCGGCAACAGTGACACCAGACTTCCGAATATATGAGAGTCGCTCTTTGATCAGTTCTGGCTTGATTGGCTCTGCATACATTTTCTGAAGGGCAACAGTGGCGTCAGCTGGAACTAGCTGTGCTATCTCTGCTAGCTGCTTAGTTGGATCTTCATATCTTGTCCAAAGACCTTCAAGATCTAGAACACCTAAACCACCGAGCTTGCCGATAGCGATAGCCGTATCAGGTGAAACTACGGAGTCCATAGGAGCAGCTAGAACTGGAAGTTGGAAACTATAGGCATCGATATTCCATGCTGTTGAAACATCTCTTGGATCACGAGTTCTTCTTGAAGGAACTATTGCAATGTCATCAAATGCCCAGCTGCGGTTACCGCGTTTACCGCGACCAATCTCTATTTCGCTCAACTGTTTCTCCTAGCGGTTGTTGTAATTAGGGGCTTCGACAGTCATTTGAATATCGTGTGGGTGGCTCTCCTTGAGGCCTGCTGGAGTGATTCTTACGAACTTACCCTTAGCCTGAAGTTCGTCAATGGTGGCTGCTCCTACATAACCCATGGCTGCACGAAGACCACCGATTAGCTGGTGAGCAACGGTGCCAACTGTGCCACGGTAAGGAACTCTTCCTTCAATACCTTCAGGGACAAGCTTGTCTTCACGTAGAACATCGTCCTGGAAGTAACGGTCTTTAGAGTAACTCTTGGCTTCGCCACGAGACTGCATAGCGCCAAGTGATCCCATACCTCGATAGTTCTTGAACTGCTTACCGCCAACAAAGGTGATATCTCCTGGTGCCTCATCGGTACCTGCAAGTAGAGAGCCAATCATTACTGCATTTGCTCCAGCAACCAGTGCCTTAGGAATATCTCCTGAGAACTGCAAGCCACCATCAGCGATAACTGGAACACCGGCTGGCTTACAAGCCAGGCTGGCTTCATAAACTGCAGTGATCTGAGGAACGCCAACACCTGCGATAACTCGAGTTGTACAAATAGAACCAGGCCCTACTCCAACCTTCACACCATCGGCACCGGCTGCAACCAGAGCAGCCGCACCTTCACGAGTGGCGACGTTGCCACCAATAATGTCAACGTGCTTGGCAACAGGTTCTGCTTTTAACTTTGAAACCATGTCAAGTACTGCTGTGTTGTGTCCGTGAGCTGTATCAACGATAAGAATGTCAACACCTGCATCAACAAGTGCCATTGCTCTTTCCCAGCCCTGATCCCCGACACCGATGGCTGCAGCTACTAGCAAGCGACCTTTAGAGTCTTTACTTGCTAGCGGATACTTTTCGCTCTTGTCAAAATCTTTAATTGTGATAAGGCCTTTTAGTTTTCCGCTTGGATCAACTAGTGGAAGTTTTTCAATTCTGTGTTGAGCAAAGATTGCAATCGCAGTCTCAGGAGACACCCCAACTGGAGCAGTGACCAAAGGCATCGGTGTCATCACATCTTTTACAAGTGTTGTAGTTTTCTGAACTTCATTCACAAAACGCATGTCTCGGTTGGTTACTATTCCAACTAAAGTTCCATCTTCATCAATTACCGGAAGACCTGAAACTCGGTAGGTTGCACACACCGAGTCAACTTCCTGCAAAGTTGCTAGCTGGTGGGTTGTCACAGGATGGGTAATCATTCCTGCTTCTGATCTCTTGACTAGATCAACCTGAGTTGCCTGCTGGTCAATGGAGAGGTTTCTGTGGAGAACACCTAAACCACCTTGACGAGCTATAGCTATTGCCAAACGAGCTTCAGTAACTGTGTCCATGGCTGAAGAGAGCAATGGGATGTTTATGGCAAGATTCTTAGTCACCTGAGTCTTGGTCGAAACCTGGCTAGGGACAATATCGGACGGGCCAGGCATGAGCAATACGTCATCATAAGTAAGCCCAGTGAAGCCAAAAGGGTCATTTTGAGTCATTTTCAACCTGTCAGGAGTTTAGATTAGCCAATTCTACCCTGACTACTTGCCCGATGTTTAGGGTCAATTTGGTCTATAAATCGAACTCTGATTGAAGGTTCCTGAACTTCCATATCTAGAGACCGAATACTCTCTTAGTTCAAAGAAACCCTGCTTGTTAAAGACCTTCATTCCCCCTTTCAAGGCCATTGAAATGGCCACTCTCAACTCTTCAGGACTATCTTTTTTAGCCTTGAGACGGGCTTCTGCGGCTAGTTTGACAGCATCATAGGTTCTCTGTCCGAGAGCTAAAACACCAGTTCCTCTAGGTCCCAGAATCGCCTGATTTCCAAGTGCTTTAGCCAGATCTGACTTGAAGCCAGGTTCAATATCGGTTCGAGGACTCAGAGCCAAAGCACCTTTAAGCGAGCCAGCCCAAGGGTATAGAGAGTAATCGGCAAGGTTACTTGGCACCAAATAAACCTGAGGCACCTGCTCTACCCAACCCTCTAGAGCCGTAAAGAATGACAGGGATTCCTCCATTGAAAGCAAGACCAATGCCTCTGGCCTAATCTTGGCTATCGCCTTAGCGTCCTTTATGTTCATGGTTTGAGCCCGCTGTCCGCTCATGGCTAATCCGAAGGCAATCGATTTCATTTGCGCTCTACTTGAATCTAGTGAACTAGAAACAATTAGAGTGCTCTCCGGTTTAGATTTCGAAATGAATTCACTAAGTGCATAGGAGTCTTGACTCGGGGAAGTGGCCAATCGGAAAAACCAAGGCTTAGTACTAGAGATACCCAAATCATCTTGAAGTGATGAAGGGGCAATTATTGGAACAGGATTCTTAGTATTGAAATCAACTAAAGAGCTAGCCGAATCAGACTCTATAGGCGCAAGAATCACATCGCTTCTTAGAGCTTTCAGCTTTGCAAATGCTCGAGCATAATCACTTTCTGTGCTCCCCACATCGACAAAGCTGAGTTCAACCTTTACCGAGCTCCTCTGGTCAACTAAATCGCTAACTGCCAGCCGTGCTGCGGCTCGTTGGATAGATCCAGCGAAACCTAATTCACCGCTATCAGAAACCAGTACGCCAACTCGAAGGCCCGGAGCAAGCGGTTTAGCACTACCCATGGACACTAAATACAATCCACCCACACCAATAAGAGCTGCTATCGCAATGTTTCTAACTTTTCTCATCTAAAGAGAATAAGGAAAAGTATTAATCTGAGTTTTAGTTTTCAACAGGTTAAGAAAAACGGGCCGGCTATTTCAGCCGACCCGCTTTTGTTAGAACTAGTTGTTACTTAGTGCCATTGATGCTTGCGCTAACAACACCGTTTGATGACATGTTCCACTTCGCTAGAAGATCTGCATATTGTCCGTCATCAATAAGTGACTGAAGTGCAGCCTGAATAGCATCGCGAAGCTCAGTGTCCTTTTTCAGGATTGCGACACCAACGAAACCAGCATCATATCCGCTAGGTGCGTCTGGGTCGTTGACTACGTCGAAGTATTCACCGTTACCAGCTTTAGCAGCTGCACCTTGAGCTACAAGCGAGTCCATCATTACTGCGTCACCCTGCTTAGCGCGAAGTGCGTTCTGCATAGCTGGTGCATCAGGAAGGGTAGTTACTACGATGTCCTTCTTGCCTGAAACCTTACAGCTTGCAGACATTGTGGCCAACAGGTCAATCTGAATTGTTCCGTTCTGCACGATTACTGTCTTGCCACATAGGCTCATCGCGTTGGTGATGTTCTCTGGGTTGCCCTTGTTAACAATCATCTGTGAACCACCGATGTGGTAGTCAACAAAGTCAACCTTTGCCTGACGCTCAAGGGTGTCGCTCATTGAGCTGATGATGATGTCATTGGTTCCAGCCTCAAGGTTGGCAATGATGGTGTCAAATACAGTTTTATTGAAACGAAGTTCAGTTCCAAGCTTTTCACCGATTAGGGCACCTAGTTCAACATCAAAACCGGTTAGATTACCGTCTTCATCGTAGTACTCGAATGGCTCGTAAGGGATGTCGCTGGCGACATCGATACCTTTGTCAAGATATTCAGCAGGCAGAAGTGCCTGAGCTGCTTTGTCAACCTTGGACTGGTCAACACCATTGTTTGGTCCGCTTGCGCAACCAGCTAGCACTAGAAGGCTGGCGGTAACAACGGCTACGAAACCTATTTTCTTTATTGCCATTTTCTCCTCTTTCTTTTGTTTGGTTTTACTTGGGATAACTCTAGAGGACTTTATTCAGGAAAGCCTTAGTTCTGGCTTCCTGCGGGTTGTCCAAAACTTGGCTTGGTGTGCCCACTTCAACGATTTGGCCTTTATCTATAAAGACCACCCGATCAGCTACTTCCTTGGCAAAGCCCATTTCATGAGTCACCACAATCATGGTCATTCCAGCCTTGGCCAAATTCTTCATAACGTCCAGCACATCCCCAACTAGTTCTGGATCAAGGGCTGAGGTCGGCTCATCAAAGAGCATTAATTTAGGCTTCATGGCTAATGCTCTAGCGATCGCAACTCTCTGCTGTTGACCACCGGATAGCTGCGATGGGTAGTGCTCACCCTTATCTTCAAGTCCTACCTGAGCAAGCAATTCCAAACCTAAAGCTTTAGCTTCTTCCGGGTTCATACCGGCAACTCCAATTGGAGCTTCGATAATGTTCTGCAAGGCAGTTAGATGTGGGAACAGATTGAAACGTTGGAATACCATTCCGATGCCCTGTCGAGCTTTGGCGATTTCCTGGGGTTTCATCTCATGTAAAACATTGCCAACCTGACGGTAACCCATTAGTTCACCGTTGACATAGATTCGACCACCGTTGATTGATTCCAGGTGATTTAGACATCTGAGGAAAGTAGATTTACCAGATCCCGAAGGTCCGATAATGCAAAGCACTTCACCTTGTTCAACGGTTAGTGAAATACCACTAAGAACTTCAACAGCTCCGTAGCTCTTGCGAACGCTTCTAGCATCAACCATCACTTCAGTCATTAGCGCTTACCGACCTTAAACACTCGAGGCGCAGCTCGGCCACCTACAGTTTCAAACCCACGTCCGTATTTCTTTTCTAGCGATCGCTGAGGGAAGCCAAGAATTGTTGTCATTAGCAAGTACCAGAATCCGCTAACAATTAGTAATTCAATCTGGGCGAGGTTAGCCGCTGAAATTGTGCTGGCTTGGGTATAAAGTTCAGCAACTGCAATCATCTGAAGCAATGAAGTATTTTTCAACATGCTTATGAATTCATTGCCCATTGGCGGAATGATAACTCGCATGGCTTGAGGAAGAACTATTCTTCGCATCGTGTATCGGCTCGACATACCTAAAGACTTAGCTGCTTCTGTTTGACCTTGGTCAACAGCCAAGATTCCCGCTCTAACAATTTCAGCTGAGTAAGCTGCTTCATTGAGGGACAGGGCGATGATTCCTGCAACGATAGCCGGAATGATGTCGCTGGTCTCTCCGCTAACAAAGACTATGTCGGTGAATGGAATACCAAGAAATAGTTCAGGGAAGATAATTCCTAAATAACCCCAGAAAACAATTTGCAATAGAAGAGGTGTGCCTCTGAAGAATTCGATAAAACCTGTAGCCAGCCAACGCTGGATTGGATTGACACTGAGCTTCATGATTGCCAGAAGGGTCGCCAATACTGTGCCTATGAACATACAGATAATGGTTACCAAAACAGTAACTCCAGCACCTTGAAGAATCCGCGGATCAAAAAGGAACTTCACAACCAAGTCGTGCTGAATAGATTTAGCGCTCACAACAGAATAAATAAAACTGAGTAGAAGCGCTGATGCCAAGATCCCAGAGATCCAACGCCAAGGGTGTCTAAGCGGCACTGCCACGACGTCATCGCCGTAGTCCACATCCTGCTCTTTAGCCACTGTTCTCATCTCAAATTAAAAGGTTATTTACCTAAGTTACTCCCCTTTAAAGGGAAAACCTCGAGCATAACTCGAGGTTTAATCCTTAGTCTTAGGTGCGCTTTAGCGCTCTACTACTGCTAGTACGTCTCTGGCTGAAAGAACTAAGTATTCCTTACCGTTGTACTTAAGCTCTGTACCACCGTATTTAGAGAAAATGACTCGGTCGCCAACTGAGATATCTAGTGGGACACGGTTACCGTTGTCATCAACGCGGCCAGGGCCAACTGCGATAACTTCGGCTTCCTGAGGCTTCTCTTTAGCAGTATCTGGGATAACCAGACCTGAAGCTGTGACTTGTTCTGCCTCAACTGGGAGAACGACAATACGATCTTCTAGTGGCTTGATTGAAACTGACACGTGAACCTCTTCTTTTATTTGCTGGATTTTGGTGATTTTGCTCACCTGTCCACAAGTTTATCTCTTTTTAGCACTCTTGCAACCAGAGTGCTAACTCTTCGCTGTTAGCGTTGATTTATGGACCGCACCGGCTTTTTGAGCCTCATCAGCCCCGAAGGGCAGGCTCTGCTAGCCGAAGTCGGCGAGATCGACTCCAAGGCCGACATGGTCAAGATTGTCTCCAAACTCAGGGGAAAAGGTCACTCTGCAGAGCTAGTTGCCACCGTGCTGACCCAGGTAAAACTAAGGCGAAGAGCTAAGGCTAAGTTTGGAGAATTCTCTGAAGGCATGTTCTTCACGGAAGATGGCCTTGAGCAAGCATCAAGGCTCAAGGTTGCTGCTATTCATGCTGGCCGTTTTAGAGCCAATGGACTAGACCGTATAGCCGATTTAGGTTGCGGGATTGGTGCAGAAACTCTTGCCTTTGCAAGCCTCGACATGGATGTAACTGCATATGAGCTAGATGAGGTAACGGCAGCAATCGCTACTTATAACCTCGCTCGCTTTGAAAATGTAAAAGTTGAGCAGGCTGATGTGACAAAGCTCAACCTTGAAGAGTTTGATGGTTTGTTCATAGATCCTGCAAGAAGAGATCTATCTGATTCAAAAACAAATATCAATAAACGTAAATACGACATCAACGACTTCAGCCCATCATTTGAGTTTGTGCTTGAGGTAGCAAAACTAAAGCCAACTATTGTCAAGCTAGGTCCAGGCATGGACCATAAAGATATTCCTGATGATGCTGAGGCAGTGTGGGTATCAGATGATGGTGATTTAGTTGAACTAACTCTTTACTTTGGTCAAGTTAAAAGACCAGACATCAAAAGAGCAGCACTACTACTTACCCCAACGGGAACACACGAGATAACTAGTGCAGCTAGTGAAAGATTGGATGCCCCAATGGGAGACCTAGGTAAATACATATATGAGCCAGATGCGGCAATAATAAGATCTCATCTAGTTGGAGATTTAGCTATGCAACTAGAGCTCAACATCTTCTCTAATGAGATTGCTTACCTTTCATGCGACAAGGAAGTAACCTCTCCTTGGCTCAAAGGCTATGAAGTTATAGAGAACCTCGTCTTTGATAGAAAAAAGTTGAAGGCATATCTTCGTGAGAAGAAGATTGGCACGCTTGAAATCAAGAAACGCGGTGCCGATATCACTCCTGAACAACTCAGGAGAGAACTAGATCCAAGGGGGCCTGAATCAGCCACCTTGATAGTCACCAGAGTAGATGGTGCTCACAGAGTATTAGTCGTGAAGCCTGTGGCTAACTCTCAAGACTGAACGGTTGTGACAGGCAAAGTTGATTCAGCAGAGAAATCTAAAGTACTTGGCGCTCTTCCAGCCATAATCAACTGAGCACCGATAGCTGCAATCATTGCGCCGTTATCTGTGCAGAGGCTAAACGGTGGGATTCTAAGTTCAATGCCGTTAGCCTCACATTGCTCTCTCGCAACTTCGCGGAGTCTTGAATTAGCAACCACCCCACCACCGAGTAATAACCTTGGCACTTCAAAGTCTTTACAAGCACTAATTGCCTTCTTTATAAGAACATCAACTACTGCTTCTCTGAAACTTGCAGCAACATCACCGATTGAGAATTCTTCACCTTTAGATTCGGCTAGCTCAACATGTCTTGCAACAGCTGTTTTCAAACCAGAAAAACTAAAGTCATAGCGATGCTTCTCCATATCTTTAGGAAGGGTTAATCCTCTGGGGAATCTAATCGCATTAGGATTAGCCTCTTTAGCTACTCGATCTATTTCAGGACCACCTGGGTAACTAAGCCCTAGAACTCGAGAAACCTTGTCAAATGCTTCACCGGCTGCGTCATCGATAGTTTCCCCTAAGAGAACAACATCATTTAGTAAATCTCTAACTAGCAGTAATGAAGTGTGACCACCGCTAACAAGGAGCGCAATAGTCGGAGTGTGTAATTCACCGCGGTCAAGGATATCTGCGCCCACATGACCAACTAGGTGATTGACTGCATAGATCGGTTTACCGGTTGCGACCGATAGTGCTTTAGCTGCCCCTACACCGACCATTAGCGCTCCAGCTAAACCAGGGCCATTGGTTACAGCAATGGCATCAATATCATCAAGGGTGAGGTTGGCTTTTTCTAGAGCTTCATTTAGAACAGGGGTGAGCGCTTCAAGGTGAGCCCTGGCTGCAATCTCTGGCACAACGCCTCCAAAGATGGCGTGCTTATCCATGCTGGAGGAGATTATGTTAGCTAGGAGTTGATTACCTCTAACAATGCCAACACCAGTTTCATCACACGAAGTTTCAATACCTAGGACAACTGGCTCAGAGTTATCTTTGCGCTTGATATCCGTCTTCATAATGAAAGCATCGACGCCATCGGGCTGGTAATACCTCTTTCTGGTGCCAATCTGTTTGAAACCAAATACTTTATATAGCTTTTGAGCCACCGAGTTATCTGCTCTTACTTCAAGAAATATTTCTTTAGCGCCTCTGGTTTTAGCCTCAAGGGTTAGCGCGTCCATAAGCTGTCTACCAATACCTAAACCACGCTTGTCTTCTCGCACAGCAATGGTTTGAATATCGGCCTGATCGCTGCCGGCTAATTTACTAAGACCTGCATAGCCAACTAGGTCTTCATCTTCTAAGGCAAGAATGTAATAGGTATGCGGAGCATCAAGTTCAGAATGAAAGGTTGCCTCAGGCCAAGCATCATTAGCGAAACTTGAAATCTCAAGTTTCATGATTTCAGGAAGATCTAAGCCGTTGGCTTCTCTAATCACTATCGCCATTAGCCACTGACCTTCTTACCCTTGCTAGGAACCGCATCTGGTTCACGCAGATAAATAGGTGTGATCTCGCTATTGGTTCCTTGAGGAGATAAAACTTGCGCAAATGCAATCTGACCTAAAGCCCCTGCTCTTACTCCTAGTTCTGTAGTAGCCGTAGTTGACACATCAACAAACGTTTGAATATCTTCAAATTTGTTTACCGCGGGGCCTGCAGTTCTAACCGGAATCCCATCCACTACACCTGAATAGGTAGCCCAGAAAACTTCTTTTCTTCTAGCATCTGTAGTTACCAGCAGTGGCTGCTGACCAGGGTTTGCTAAATAGAAATCCAAAGCAATCGAATCCAAAGAGCAAACTCCAGCTAGTTCTGCTCTAGCTCCAATAGCAAAGTATCTAGCAGCGGCCATGCCAACTCGAAGTCCAGTAAATGGGCCAGGACCCACCCCGACCACAACAGTAGAGATCTGCCTTGCTTGAATACCTGAATCTTTTTGAACCTTCGCTATTGCCGAACCAATACGTTCTGAATGTGTCATTGGCTCTAGGTAATTCAGTTCTGCAAGAACTGTGCCCATGCTCAGAACTGCAACTGTAGTGCCGGCAGAGGTATCGATAGCCAAAGCATATTCAGCGATACGGGTAGAAGCAGCGGGAGCTTTCATTAGATTGACACCCCGGCCCAACGCTGCCCAAAACCAGTTATCTTTACCTGACGATCTTCGCTTTCACCAGTGGTATCCCTAACCAGTTCAACTTCTAACCAATGCTCTGAAATATCTTGAGTTAGACCCTTACCCCATTCAACTAAAACAATTGAACTGGCAAAAGGAATATCTAGATCATCCAACTCAGCAGGTGAGCCCAAACGATATGCATCAACGTGAACCAATGGCGGTAGCTCGGCTCGCTTGTGCGTTCTGGCAATAACAAATGTTGGACTAGAAACATTTCCTTCAACAGCAAGACCTTCGCCAACTCCCCGAGTGAGTGTGGTCTTACCAGCACCTAAAGGTCCAATGAGAATAACTAGGTCTCCAGCTTTTAGTTCCTTAGCTAACTTGATACCAAGCTCATGCATGTCTTCACTAGTTGGGATGACTGCTTCAAATATTGTGTTCTGAATAGTCAATTCTTAGCCAATGAATTCTCTGTTGAAACGAGAGCCAATGCGAGTGACGATCTCATAGTTAATGGTCTCTGCTGCATCTGCTAAATCATCAGCACTTGGCCCGCAGTCACCAAAGATAACTACACGATCGCCTGGAGACACCGAGTCATCGCCAACGTCAACCACAAACTGATCCATGGCGATACGAGAAAGGATTGTATATAACTTGTCGTTTATACAAACCTGAGCTTTACCAGAAGCATTTCTAGGTAATCCCTCGGCATAGCCGATAGGCACTAATGCCAGAGTGGTTTCTTTAGGGGTCCTATAGAGATAACCGTAGGAAACACCTTCTCCTGCTTGAACTCTTTTAGTCTGAACAACTTTAGCTTCAGCACACATGACGGGCTTGAGCCCAAACTCTGCTGCTCTGTTATCGCTGAATGGGGACAGTCCATAAAGACCAATTCCAATGCGCACCATGTCATAGTGAGCCTGTGGGTAACTTAGCGTTCCATCGCTTGCGGTTAGGTGTCTAAGTTCAAACTCAACGCCCTGAGTTTGAGCCATGCTCAGCGCTAATTCAAATCTTTCAATCTGCGCAAAATCTTCTTTCACTCCGCTTGAAGATAGGTGGCTAAAGATACCTACTGTTTGAACATGGCCATCAGCAATGGCTTTCTTTGTTGAAACCAATAGATCTTCTAGTTCATCGATTGTTACACCGTTACGGCTAAGGCCGGTATCAACCTTGATGTGTATTTGGCAAGGCTTAGAGGCAATTTGAGCCGCCTTTTGAACTCTGAGTAATTGTTCCTTAGAGGAAACAGCAACATCGATATCGTGTTTGATGGCAGCAACAAAATCATCTTCAGGATCATGTAGCCAAGCCAGAATTCTTGAAGTTATTCCTGCAGACCTTAGAGTTTGCGCTTCAGACAAATCGGCGACACCAATGTAATCAACACCTTC
>CANKLZ010000022.1 GCA_947483795.1 Micrococcales bacterium
AACCTGGGCTAGTGCAGCTCTGAACTCACCGCCAACCGGATACCCCTTGAAATACCAAGCCACATGCTTTCTGATGTCCCTACAAGCTCGCTCCTCTGATTCGAAGAACTCAACAAGAAGAACAGCATGCTTCTTGAAAGATTCAGCTACCTGACCAAGCGTTGGTTGAACCGGGTCAACTGCAGCATTTGAATTTGGGTTTCTCGCATACTCTTCGAAGGCTGCCTGTAGGTCAGCAAAGAGCCAAGGTCTGCCTAGGCAACCTCTGCCTACAACAACTCCATTACAGCCTGTTTCACGCATCATACGAATTGCGTCACCTGCTGACCAGATGTCACCATTCCCTAGTACCTGAACATCTCTCAACTGATCTTTGAGTTCATGAATAGCATTCCAGTCAGCAGTTCCTGAGTAATACTCAGATGCAGTTCTAGCATGGAGAGCTACAGCAGCTACTCCTGCATCTCTAGCTGCCTTACCAGCATCCAAGAAAGTTAGATGATCAGCATCAATACCTTTGCGCATCTTCACTGTTACTGGAATATCTCCAGCAGCTTTGACAGCACTGTTGACGATTGCTGCGAACAGATCTTGCTTATACGGAAGCGCAGCTCCGCCACCTTTTCTAGTTACCTTAGGAACAGGGCAACCAAAGTTCAGGTCAATGTGATCTGCTCTGTTCTCTGAAACCAGCATGGTGATTGCTTCAGAGATTGTCTTTGGATCCACACCGTATAACTGAACAGAACGAATGTCTTCACTCGAGTGATGACCAATGAGTCTCATCGACTCTTCAGTACGTTCAACTAAAGCACGAGAGGTAACCATCTCACTGACGTATAGACCACCTCCGTATTCACGGCATAGTCTTCTGAACGCAGTGTTAGTAATTCCAGCCATTGGTGCTAATACAACAGGCGTAGCGATAGTTATACCGCCGTATTGAAGTGCCTGACCTGGTGTATTCACGTTATTTGTTAGATAAGTTTCTCAGCTAGGTAACCGCGAAGTTTGTCTAGTGATACCCGCTCTTGAGCCATAGTGTCGCGCTCACGAACAGTAACAGCCTGATCTTCTAGTGAATCGAAGTCCACCGTCACACAGAACGGAGTTCCAATTTCATCTTGACGACGGTATCTTCTACCAATAGCACCAGAGTCGTCGAAGTCAATGTTCCAGTAGCCACGTAGCTCTTGGGCAAGGTTCTTAGCTACCGGTGAAAGATCTTCGTTTCTAGATAGTGGCAGAACAGCAACCTTCACTGGAGCTAGTCGATAGTCCAAACGCAGAACAGTTCTAACATCAACACCACCCTTAGTGTTAGGAGCTTCATCTTCAGCGTAAGCATCAACTAGGAAAGCCATAAGTGAACGAGTAAGACCAGCAGCTGGTTCAATAACGTAGGGAGTCCAACGCTCACCAAGACCCTGATCGAAGTATGAAAGATCAATACCTGATTCACGTGAATGAGTAGTTAGATCAAAGTCACCTCGGTTGGCAATACCTTCGAGCTCACCGTACTCAGATCCTTGGAAACCAAACTTGTATTCGATATCAACTGTTCGCTTTGAGTAGTGTGAAAGCTTTTCCTTCGGGTGTTCAAATAGACGGAGGTTGTCCTTATTGATACCTAAATCGATGTACCAATCCATTCTCTGCTCAATCCAGTAATCGTGCCAAGTTTCATCCGTGCCTGGTTCAACAAAGAATTCCATTTCCATTTGTTCGAACTCACGAGTTCTGAAAATAAAGTTTCCAGGTGTGATTTCGTTACGGAAAGACTTACCAATCTGACCAATACCAAACGGAGGCTTCATGCGTGATGCACCCAGGACGTTAGCGAAGTTCACGAAGATACCTTGCGCAGTTTCAGGCCTTAGATAGTGCAGACCTGATTCATCTTCGACTGGGCCTAAATGGGTCTTTAGAAGACCGTTGAACAACTTAGGTTCTGTCCAAGCATCTCTAGTTCCGCAATTAGGGCAAGCAATCTCTGCCATTGAAGCAGGAGCTCTGCCCTTTTTCTCTTCGAAGGCTTCTTCAAGATGGTCTGCTCTAAATCTCTTGTGGCAAGAGGTGCACTCAACTAGAGGGTCTGTGAATTCTTTGACGTGACCAGAAGCTTCCCAAACCTTACGAGGAAGGATAACTGAGCTATCTAGACCTACGATATCTTCACGAGAGTTGACGATTGCACGCCACCACTGGCGTTTGATGTTTTCTTTGAGTTCTACTCCAAGTGGTCCGTAATCCCACGCTGAGCGTGTACCACCATAGATTTCACCTGCAGGAAAGACGAAACCACGTCTTTTGGCTAGTGAGATAACTGAATCGAGGCGAGTTGGGGCTGCCATTATTGCTCCCTTGGTAAGGCACCGTTGGCTGCGGTGCTTGAACCATAAGTTTAGTTGCCCTTTGCCTTCTTAGGCTTATCTACTGCCCCACCGAAACGTCTATTGCGCTTGGAATACTGCTGAATAGCAGCCCAAAGGTCTTTCCTTGAGAAGTCAGGCCAAAGCACATCCAAGAAGACAAATTCTGCATAGGCAGACTGCCAAAGCAGGAAGTTACTTATCCTGGTCTCACCACTGGATCTAATGAACAGGTCAACATCTGGAAGATCCTTGGTTAGCAGATACTTCTGCATCTTCTTCTCAGTTAGAGCTCCTTTGAGCTTTCCAGAGTTTGAGTCCTCAACGATTTGGTTGATGGCATCTACAATCTCGATACGAGAACCATAGTTGACGCACATGGTGAAGGTGAGCCCTTTGTTCTTGGCAGTCTGTTTCTCGGCAATCAATAGTTCATCGATGACCGTTGGCCATAACTTAGGTCTTCTACCAGCCCACTTGATTCTCACGTCCCAGCCGTCAAGCTCATCTCTTCTTCTGCGAAGGACTTCCCTGTTGTAGTTCATGAGGAACTTCACTTCATCAGGAGATCTCTTCCAGTTCTCAGTTGAGAAGGCAAAGACGGTTAGATACTTAACCCCTGCTTGGATAGCACCTTCGATAACATCCATAAGAGCAGCTTCACCCGCACGGTGACCTTCAACGCGAGTTAGTCCCCTAGCATTAGCCCAGCGACCATTACCATCCATAACAATGGCTACGTGTTGAGGCACTGCTCCATCAAACTTGGGTAACTTCATGTTCTCTCCAAATGATTAAAGGACTTCAATCCACGATCAATGTGCCACTGACTATATGCACTTACGATAGCCGATGCGGATACTTTAGTTTGTTCATCAGAACCGTCAACGACATCCCACTCGCCAGCAAGTAACGCACCAAGGTGATTTGAAACATCGTAGCTAATCATGGCTGCAGTTGGTGGCATGCATACAGCACAGACAACACCACCGGTTTGAATAACGAAACCTGTGTGCGGGCCTTCAGCATTACAACCCGTGCAGTTAGCGAAGTTAGCTGCCCAACCAGCTACCGCTAGTGCTCTCAAAAGATAGCTGTCTAAAATCTGTGCCGGAGCATGTTCTTTATTTGCTAATGAACGCAGTGCTCCAATCAACAACAGATACTGCTGAGTTGCTCTTTCTTCACCAGTTAATCGCATAGCTGTTTCAGCCATCACGTTAGCCACAGTGAAGGAACTATAGTCATCGGAGATCATGCTGCCGTAAGCGCCAATAGTTTCCGCTTGAGTCACAGTGTCTAAGTTCTTACCCTCATAGAACTGAATGTCGGCAACCATGAATGGCTCTAAGCGAGCACCCATTTTGGATGATGTTCTTCGCACACCTTTAGCAACTGCCCTTACCTGGCCGTGATACCTAGTTAGCAAAGTAACAATGCGATCTGCTTCACCCAGTTTGTGGGTGCGCAGCACAATTGCTTCATCTCTATAGGTAGGCACTATTCAAGTATTACCGCAGAGCGCGGTTAACCGCTGAAATGACAGCCTTGAGTGAGGCATTTGATATGTCGCCATCAATGCCAACACCCCAGAGAGTCTTGCCTTCAACCTTTAGCTCGATGTAGGCAGCGGCCTGAGCATCGCTGGATGCACCTAGGGTGTGCTCGGTGTAATCAAGGAGTTCAACCTTTATGCCGCGTTTTTCAAGCACAGATAGGAAAGCTGAGATAGGTCCGTTACCAGTTCCTGATAGTTCTGCCTCTTCTGCTCCATCTCTAAGCACAGCAACTAGGTCTACTACCCCATCCATATCACTAGAAGTAGCGAGCTTCTTGAGTTCGAACCTCCCCCACTTATCGGAGGCAACAGTGGAAGGTAAATACTCATCCTGGAATATGGCCCATAGTGCTGCCGAAGTAACTTCTCCACCTTCGCTATCGGTCTTGTTCTGAACCACTCTGGAGAATTCAATCTGAAGTCTTCGAGGTAGGTCTAGGTTGTGATCACTCTTTAGAAGATATGCAACGCCACCCTTACCTGACTGAGAGTTAACACGGATAACAGCTTCATAGTTTCTACCAACATCTTTAGGGTCGATAGGAAGATATGGAACAGCCCACTCAAGTGATTCTTGGTCAACGCCTTGAGCTAAAGCATCTTGAGCCATACGCTCAAAGCCCTTCTTAATAGCGTCTTGGTGTGAACCAGAGAACGCTGTGTAAACCAGATCCCCACCATAAGGTGCTCGCTCAGGAACTCTTAGCTGGTTACAGTACTCAACTGTTCTCTTGATTTCATCAAGGTTAGAGAAGTCAATGTGTGGATCAATACCTTGGCTAAAAAGGTTCAGTCCAAGTGTGATTAGGTCTACGTTTCCAGTTCGCTCACCGTTACCGAACAAACATCCCTCTATACGGTCTGCTCCAGCCATGTAACCAAGTTCTGCTGCAGCTACAGCTGTTCCTCGGTCATTGTGTGGGTGTAGGGAAAGCAGAACTGAATCTCTTCTGTCTAGATTTCTAGACATCCACTCAATTGAATCGGCATAGACGTTAGGCGTCGCCATCTCAACAGTTGCCGGAAGATTGATAATCATCTTGTGCTCTGGTGTTGGTGCAAAGGCTGCAATGACTGCGTTACAAACTTCTAGAGCAAACTCAAGCTCCGTGCCTGTGTATGACTCTGGTGAATACTCATAGTGCACAACAGTTCCTGGAACTGTTGCTTCCATCTCTTTACACTTAGCAGCACCGGCTAGGGCTAAATCAATGACACCCTGCTTGTCTGCATTGAAGACAACTCGTCTTTGCAGTACAGAGGTGGAGTTGTATAGATGAACGATTGCTCTGTGCACACCCTTGATGGACTCATAAGTTCTCTCAATCAGGTGATCTCTTGCTTGAGTAAGAACCTGGATAGTCACATCCTCAGGGATGTGTCCACCTTCGATTAGTTCTCTTACGAAGTCGAAGTCAGTTTGGCTAGCTGATGGAAAACCAACTTCAATCTCTTTGTAACCCATTGAAACAAGAAGTTGGAACATCTTCATCTTGCGCTCAGGGCTCATTGGATCAATAAGAGCTTGGTTACCATCTCTTAGATCAACCGCACACCACAACGGTGCTTCAGTAATTCTCTTGGTAGGCCAAGTGCGATCTGGTAGCTCGACGCTAATCTGCTCGTGGAACGGACGATACTTGTGTATCGGCATGGTCGATGGTTTTTGATTGTTCTTCATGGTCTCTCCTAGAAACCCAAGGTCACTTACCTTCTTTGGTAAACAACAGATTTATTGTTGGGGGTTCCGGTCATGCACTAAGCACCGCGACGGGGAGGGCCGGAATTAGGCCTCGTCGCGGTAACTAAGCAGGAGAACGGTGAACATGTTTTTTAGGCTAACACAGCCTTACATGCCAAGTCGACCCAATTGCTTTGGATCACGCTGCCAGTCAGGGGCTACCTTGACGTGAATCTTCAGCATGACCTTAGAACCGATGAGTTTCTCGATCTCAGCTCTGGCTTCCATACCGATTTCTTTCAGCCTGGAGCCACCCTTACCGATGATGATGGCCTTCTGGCTGTCCCGTTCAACCCAGAGGTTTGCGTGTATGTCGTAGATGTGTGAATCCTTACGAGGACCCATTTCATCTATGGTCACAGCCAGTGAGTGCGGAAGTTCTTCTCTTGAACCTTCAAGAGATGCCTCACGGATTAGTTCACAGACTCTATCTTCAAGGCTTTCTTCAGTAGCCATGTCAGTTGGATACAAAGCATTTGATTTAGGCAAGAGCGAACCCAAGACTGCCTTTAGTTCCTCTAACTGCTCACCCGACACGGCACTAACAGGGATAACAGCATCCCAGTTTCTAAGTTCACTGATTGCAACAAGTTGTTGAGCTAGAGCGTCTCTAGAAACTGTTTCGCTCTTGGTTACCAGAGCCACAAACTTTGCTCTACGGTATTCACCGACTTGTTCATTGATGAAGTTATCTCCTGGGCCAATCTTTTCGTTAGCTGGAACGCAGAAGCCGATTACGTCTACCTGCCCTAAAGTGTTCTCAACCAAGTTGTTCAGTCTTTGTCCCAGAAGAGTTCTAGGTCTGTGCAAACCTGGGGTATCAACCAGAATGATTTGAGCATCAGGGGTGTTCACGATTCCGCGGATAGCTCGCCTAGTGGTTTGTGGTTTAGAGGAAGTGATCGCTATCTTCTCGCCAACTAACGCGTTGGTAAGAGTTGATTTACCAACGTTAGGTCTACCTACGAAAGATACGAAACCTGATCTAAATTCATTCACTCGTTGTCATCTTCCAGGGCTCGTCTAGCAGAGATTAGTTCTTCAGTCATTTTCACAAGAGCTGTAATAACTCTCTTGCGTCTTCCTTCAATGCGTTCAGCTTTTATGATTAGACCTGCAAACTCAACCTCATCATTGCGACCTGGCAAACGTCCAAGTTCTTTTGCTAATAAGCCACCAACACTATCAACATCCTCATCTTCTAATTCAAGGTCGAAGTGTTCACCTAAATCGAATAGCGACAATCGAGCACTGACTCTTATCCAACCATCTTCAAGGGTTTCGATTTCGGGAAGGTCATTGTCATACTCATCACTGATGTTTCCAACGATTTCTTCAATCACATCTTCCATGGTGGCAAGTCCAGCAACACCACCGTACTCATCAACTATCAAAGCGATATGGGTTGAAGAGCGTTGCATTTCTTGCAATAGGTCATCAACAGGTTTGCTTTCAGGCACAAAGATTGCTTTGCGGGCTAGATCAACTGCTGTAACGCTAGCTGCCTTCGACGGATTCTCATGAATAAGTTTGGCAACGTCCTTGATATATAGAACACCTCTAATGTCATCAAGGTTCTTACCAATAACCGGCAATCTAGAGAAACCATGTCTAAAGAACACAGTCATTGATTCATCTAAGGTTGCCTCTGCCGTGATGGTAGCCATGTCAATTCTTGGCACCATAATCTCACGAGCAATAGTCTCCGAGAGTTCTTCAACGGATTCGATTAGTTCAGCTTCAAACTCTTCGGTTTCTTCAGTTGGCAGGCTGATAGGGGTGAACAGAATGTTGATTGACTTAATGATTGGCGATAGCAACTTGAGAACTCTCAAGCCGGCTTGAGAACTCCCAATACTTCGACCAACAAGCTGCAATGTGAATACAAGGCCAGTAACGATAAGTACAGAGAAAATGGCAACAATCCACCAAGAGAATCGCCCTGGAGTAAATGATTGGCTAACGACGATACCGAAAACGCCGACAAAGACAAGCCTTGTGAAAGCTATACCGTCGGTGGATCTGTCATCTTCATCATTTAGTCTGATGGCCGCTTCGGCAATCGCCAAGATGTAAGCACATAGTGCCAAAATCAAGGCAATAACTATTGCTACTAACAACATTTACGCGCTAGTACTTTCTAGGTACTCTGCAACGATTTCTTGTTGCAGAGCAAACATCTCAATCTCATCCTCTTTCTCAGCATGGTCATAGCCAAGAAGATGAAGGATTGAATGTGCGATGAGGATCAGAACTTCTTGAAGCTCTGAGTGCCCTGCCACTTTCGCTTGACGAGTTGCTACCTGAGGGCAAAGAACAATCATGCCCAAATGCCCTGCTGGTGTTTTCTCACTTGGCTTACCTGGTCTTAACCCATCAATAGGTTGGGACAACACATCGGTAGAACCACTCTCCTGCATCCAGTCCAGGTGATAGGCCTCCATGACAACTTCATTTACTAAAAGGATTTCAACATCGGCTGCTGCATCAATGTGCATCTTGTTCAGTGCAAACTCTGCCAAACCCAGGATGCTCTCTAGAGGAGCATCAACGCCTGATTCGTTCTCGATCTCAATGCTCATCGGTTTCTACCCGGCATGCCTTTAGGTTTAGCCTGCTTCTCTTCAAACTTCGAATACGCGTCAACAATCTTGCCAACTAGTGAATGACGAACAACATCTGAAGAATCCAAGACGCAGAACTTCATGTCTTCAACATCACTCAGGATTTGCTTAGCAATCTTCAAACCTGAGTTACCCCCAGGTAAGTCAATCTGAGTCACATCTCCGGTCACAATCATCTTGGAGTTGAAACCTAGACGAGTTAGGAACATCTTCATCTGCTCAGGTGTAGTGTTCTGAGCTTCATCCAAGATGATGAATGAGTCATTCAGGGTTCTTCCACGCATGTAAGCAAGAGGTGCTACCTCAATAGTTCCTGTGGCCATAAGCTTTGGTACAGTCTCTGGATCCAACATGTCATGAAGTGCATCAAAGAGCGGCCTTAGATAAGGATCAATCTTGTCGCTCAATGAACCAGGTAGGAAACCTAATCTCTCCCCTGCCTCAACTGCTGGTCTAGTCAAAATAATTCGGCTTACTTCTTTTCTATGCAAAGCCTGAACTGCTTTAGCCATAGCTAAATAGGTCTTACCTGTTCCTGCTGGACCAATGCCGAAAACAATAGTGTTCTGATCAATGGCGTCAACATAGTTCTTCTGGTTCACAGTCTTAGGGCGAATGTTCTTGCCACGACTTGAAAGAATGCTTTGACTTAGCATCTGAGCTGGGCTTACTTCTTTTTGAATCATGGCAGCAGAGCGAGTGATGTCTGCTGGACCAATCTCGAGACCAGCTTCAACTAGCTTGATTGCTTCATCAATTAGCTTCTTAGCTGCGAAGCATTCAGCTTCACGACCTGTGATACTGACCGTGTTTCCTCTAACCAATACCGAAACATTTGGGTGAAGAGCTTCAATGGATTTGAGTAAAGCGTCTGCAGTGCCGAAGAGTGCAGTTGGGTTTGGAAGATTTATAGAGAACTCAAGTTTGGTGTCTTTACTAATTGGTTCGTTAGACACTATACCCTCGGAGTTCTGCTAGTTATGTGACCGTGAGCGTGGAACACAGTTTGACCTGCTTCTGCTCCGGTGTTGAACTGAAGCCTAAATGAACCAGTTGACTTGAGTTCGGCAACGCTTACGCCTAGTTGAATAAGGTCTGCCAATACTTCAGCATTTGCAACCGCTAGTTCAGCAACGTCCGTGTAATGAACTCGAGGAACAATGAGGACGTGTACCGGCTGGGCTGGGTTAATGTCGTTGAAAGCCACAGCATGCTCAGACTCGGCTACAAATGTGGCGGGTAATTCACCCGAGGTAATCTTGCAGAAAATGCAATCCAATGAAACTCCTTGTTTGTCTAATTCTAAGGTTGGCCTAGGCATTGCCCAAGATTAAGGCGGCAATTAGTGCAGGTCCCGCGGTTGAAGTTCTGAGCACATTCGCACCTAAACTCACTAACTTCGCTCCTGAATTCTTGAGCATTTCGAGTTCCCCCTGATCTATGCCACCCTCAGGTCCTACAACTATTGCTAGCTTTCCAACCTTAGGAATAGATAGCTTAGATAACTGCTCGGATGCTGTTGTATCTAGAACTAGAACTAGATCAAAGTCTTTGACTAGTAATCCAAGTCCGTTAGTGTCCACAATCCCAGAAACAACAGGGGTAAAAGCTCTAAGGCTCTGCTTGGCAGCTTCACTGACTATCTGCTGCCATCTTGCCTGACCCTTAGCTTGCTTTGGTCCATCCCACCTAGAGATTGAACGAACTGCTTGCCAAGGGATGATTGCTGTTGCTCCCAGTTCAGTGGCTGCCTGGATAGCAAGTTCATCTCGATCTCCTTTAGCAAGAGCTTGCACCAGAGTTATTTGCCTTCGCGGCAGTTCTTCCGTTGTCACTTCGTCAACCATGAGTCTTAGAGAACTACCGGCAACTTCAACTATTGACCCTCTTGCCCGAAGACCTTGACCATCGCTTAATTGAATAGATTCTCCAGCACGCATTCTTCTTACCTGAACAGCATGCTTACCTTCAGGACCATCAAGTTCAATTGTTGAGCCAACGACTGCAACCAAGTTTTCTTTATGAAATAGCGGTTCAACCATTACCTTCGAGACCTACGTCCGAAGTTAGATTGATTCACTTTGGCAAGTCCTGGCTTATCTGATTTACGAAGTTCCGCTAGCTTCTTGAAGAGTTCCTTCTCTTTCGAATCCAACTTCGAAGGGGTAAGCACCTGGATTCGAACGTTTAGGTCGCCTCTGCCGTTATGTCTAAGGTGTTTGATTCCCTTAGCTTTCAGAGTCACTACATCACCGGTTTGGGCTCCCGCTTTGATTTCGACATCAACCTTGCCATCAAAGGTTTCAATAGGAACTATGGTTCCTAAGGCTGCATCATGCAAAGGTACTTCAAGATTTGCTAGTAAGTCATCGCCATCGCGTTCAAAGTACTGGTCTGCTCTGACGCTGATTTCAACAAAGATATCTCCTGATGGGCCACCAGCGAAACCAACTTCACCTTGACCAGAGAGTTGCAAACGCAACCCGTGTTCAACTCCACCAGGAATGTTTAGATCTAATGTTCTTCGAGCTCGTGTTCTGCCCTGTCCGCGGCAATCAAGACATGGCTCTGGCACTGTTTGTCCATAACCACGGCAACTGCCACAAGGGGCAGAGGTCATCACGTTACCCAGTATGGATCGAACTTGTCTTTGAATCTGACCTGAACCTCTACAAATATCGCAAAGCTGAGGTGATGTGCCTGGTTTACAGGTAGTGCCATGACAGGTGTCACAGATAACTGCAGTATCAATCTCTATTTGTTTCTCAATACCAAAGACGACCTCAGCAAGAGTTAGTTCTACTCTCAGTAAGGCATCCTGGCCACGCTCTGCCATTTGACGCGGACCTCTTTGGCCACCACCGAAGAAGTTTTCAAAGATGTCACCAAAACCAAAGCCAGCCGAACCACCAAATGGAGAAGATCCTCCCATGTCATATTGCTGACGAGAAGACTCATCGCTTAGAACCTCGTATGCGTGAGTGACCAATTTGAATCGCTCTTGCTCTTTTTCACCTGGATTCATATCTGGGTGAAGCTCACGAGCTAGCTTTCGGTAAGCCTTTTTTATATCTTCTTGACTGGCATCCCTCGAGACACCTAACACTTCATAATGATCAGCCAACTAGTCCTCTTGATTCTTAGATAAAAGTTGAGACAAGGCTAGAACTGCCGCAAGGTTCCTCGCATAATTCATTCTGGTTGGACCAAGCACTGCAACCTTAGCCAAGTCCGATCCTTGATTGCTATAGCCAGAGAGAAGCAATGAGCTTGTTGAGAATTCATGAACACTATTCTCTGAACCGATGATTGCCTTTGGTGTTTCTGCATCTATTTTCCACAGGTTCAATACTTTCCAAATATCTGTACCCTCATCAAATGTTTCAAGCAATGTGGATAACCCACCTGCAAATTCTTGTTCAGAACGAACTAGGTTGGATGCACCAGCAAAAGCAACTTTGTCCTGCTTATTTGCCTTTATGAGAACAAGTAGCCCCTCAACAAGTTCATTCACAGTCTCTTTTGATGCAGGCTCAGTCTTGGCGACAAGACTGTTTAGCTTCTCAGGCAAAGCGTCAATAGCAATCCCTGCAGAAACCTGATTGAAAGATGCCTTTAGTTTAGAAAGCACATCATTAGAAACATCACTACTCAACACAACTAACTGCTGGGCGATCCGGTCAGCTTCGGTAATTATCAACACCAAGACTCTGTTGTCAGAAACCTTTACGAACTCAACTGCTCTAACCGCTCTACTCTGTAAGTTAGGGAACTGAACTACAGCAGCTTCTCCTGTTGCCTTGGCAAGAAGTTGAGCTGATGTGTGTAATTTCTCGTCTAGGTCAGTCAGCTGATCAAGTGTCTTTGAGAAAAGCTTGTTTAGATCTATAAGGTTCTTCTTGATTTCTGCTGTTGCTTCAGCATTGAGCATTTGATCGACGAAGACTCTGTAGCCCTTATCGGTTGGAACTCGACCGCTAGAAGTGTGTGGGGCTTGGATGTAACCCTCTTCTTCTAGGACAGCCATGTCATTTCGGATGGTTGCACTGGAAACACCAAACTGGTGACGCTCCAATAGGGCTTTGGAGCTCACTGGCTCATTAGTCAAGATGAAGTCTTCAATGATTGAACGCAGAACAGCTGTATTACGTTCTGAGATCATCTCAACTCCTTTCCCGATAGATAACTAGGAAAAGAGATCATTGGCACTCTAACTCCTAGAGTGCCAATATTACTTGACCAAGCGGATAGAGAGTGGGTATCTGTATTCTCTGCCAGCGTTAGCAGCTACTGTCGCCATGATGTTGAAGACAACAGCCGCTACTCCAAGTGCAATTAGGAACGGACCAACAATTAGGAAAGCCAGACCAATAGTTGCAAACCCTACGGATAGGCAAGCAGCGATGTACAGAGCAAGGGTGATTTGGAAGTTCAGAGACTCAGTTGCGTGACGTTTATCAAATTCAGTGGCAGTTTGACTAGATCTAATTAGCACTCCTGGAAGCCATAGAACTAAGACAGTGATGTAAACAATTGGAGCTGCGGCAGCACCTATGAGAGGTGCTAGGTGAGCCCACATGGCCAAATTGGATTTACCTGTTAGAGGCGCAACCGGCTGGTCTGCCGCACTGGCTTCAGCCTTTAGTTCAGCAGTAGTCAGCAATTGACGGCCACAGGTAGGACAGAACTTGCCTGTCTTAATGTCCTTGGCACATGAGACGCAGTAACCCATTTGGAACTCCTTCTTCTTTATCTAAATTATCTTCTAACCGAGAAGTTTTAGGACAACAAAATCAGCCAGCAATCTACCCTTGGCCGTGAGAGTGATTACTCCACCTAGTGCATTCTTGGCATCCACTAGTTGATCACCAATAAGTCCTGCAATCACCTGAGGCTCTGCAAAGCCTTTAGATTTCATCCACTCGAGAGAAATACCATCGCTAATTCTTGCCTCAAGCATTACTCGCTCTATGTCTCTGTTCTCTTGGTCAATAAGTTCTCGTTCAAGTGCTGGAGACAGTCCAGCATTAATACGGTCACCATAAGCCGCTGGGTTCTTCACATTCCACCAACGCACTCCCCCAACATGAGAGTGAGCACCAGGCCCAAAACCCCACCAGTCCATTGACTTCCAATAAGCCATGTTGTGCCCAGATCTTTCTTCAACAGATTTGGACCAGTTACTTACTTCATAGTTGATGAATCCTGCATTAGATAACAGTTGCTCAGTTAGTTCATACATGTCAGCGTGCAAATCATCACTAGGAGCTTGCACCTCACCGCTCTTGACTTGCCTTGCCAGCTTTGTGCCAGGCTCAACAATTAGTGAGTAAGAACTGATGTGATCTGTATCTAATGCAATAGCTGCTTCAAGAGTTTCTTTCCAGTCTTCAAGTGATTCACCAGGAGCTCCATAGATAAGGTCAACGCTTGTTGCCAAGCCTGCAGCTTTGGCAAAGCCAACTACTTTGCCAACGTTTTCAGGTTCATGTGTTCTCTCTAGAACTTTTAGAACATGTGGCACAGCTGATTGCATGCCAAAGGAGATTCGGTTAAACCCACCTGCCTTTAGATCGTTGATGTATTGCTCATCTACTGAATCAGGATTCGCCTCAGTGGTTATGTCTGCATCTGGAAGAACACCGAAGGTGCTCTTCAGTTTCTCAAGCATCGCAATTAGATCACTTGCAGGCAACATGGTGGGAGTACCGCCACCTAGGAAGATTGACTTGAGCTTCCGCTTCGGAAGCTTTGATTGCTCCAGTGCAACTTCAGCAAAACCAATTTCCTTGATCAGAGTCTGAGCAAAAGTGCCTTGTGTAGAGGTGCCAATTTCATCTGCGGTGTAGGTATTAAAATCGCAATAGCCACACTTGACCTGGCAATAAGGAACATGCACATAAGCGTGGAAGGTTCTTTGCTCTGCATCAACTAAAGCGGATTCAGGTATGAGGCCATCAACTGGAGCTTTTTCCCCTTTAGGAAACTGAGGCATACGTTAGCTCTTCTTCTCGCCTTTTTTCTCACTTGAAGAAGTAAGAGCAGCAATAAAGGCTTCTTGAGGAACTTCAACACGTCCCACCATCTTCATGCGCTTCTTACCTTCTTTTTGCTTCTCAAGAAGCTTGCGCTTACGGCTGATGTCGCCACCGTAACACTTGGCCAAAACGTCCTTACGAAAAGCACGAATAGATTCACGAGCGATGATACGAGCACCGATAGCTGCTTGGATAGGGACTTCGAATGCCTGTCTAGGAATTAGTTCACGAAGCTTCGTGGTCATCATTACACCGTAGGCATAGGCCTTGTCTTTGTGAACTATCGCACTGAATGCATCAACCTGCTCACCCTGCAGAAGAATGTCTACCTTGACTAGATCTCCCTCAGCCAAGCCGCTCTCTTCATAGTCCAGAGAACCGTATCCTTGGGTTCTTGATTTCAAGTTGTCAAAGAAGTCGAAAACAATCTCAGCCAAAGGCATGTTGTATCGAAGCTGAACACGATCGGTTCCGAAATACTGCATGTCAATCAGAGTTCCTCGTCTTGACTGGCAAAGCTCCATGATGGTTCCCACATAGTCCTTAGGAGACAGCAGAGTTGCTTTAACCATTGGTTCTAGAACTTTAGAAATCTTGCCAACTGGATACTCACTTGGGTTAGTAACAGTTACTTCTCTCTTGTCATCAAGAGTTACTTCATAAACCACAGAAGGTGCTGTTGCAATTAGATCTAGGTTGAACTCACGCTCTAAACGCTCAGTAATGATTTCTAGGTGCAATAGTCCTAGGAATCCACATCTAAAACCAAATCCAAGTGCAACAGATGTTTCAGGTTCGTAAACCAATGAAGCATCGCTTAGCTTCAACTTATCTAGCGCTTCACGAAGAACCGGATAGTCGCCGCCGTCGATTGGGTAGATACCTGAGTAAACCATCGGGTTAGGTTCTGAGTAACCTTTTAGAGCTTCAGTAGCAGGTTTCATAGCAGTTGTGACAGTGTCACCAACTTTAGATTGACGAACATCTTTCACACCAGTGATTAGGTACCCTACTTCACCAACACCTAAACCTTTAGTTGGTTCTGGCTCTGGTGATGAAACACCAATTTCAAGAAGTTCGTGAACAGCCTTTGTCGACATCATTGTGATGCGCTCACGAGGAGATAAACTGCCATCAACCATACGAACGTAAGTAACAACACCGCGGTATGAGTCATAGACAGAGTCAAAGATCATCGCTCTTGCTGGTGCGTCAGGGTCTCCCTTAGGAGCCGGAATCTTTCCAACAATTCGATCCAACAACTCTGCAACGCCAACACCGGTCTTACCTGAAACGCGAAGGCAGTCCTCAGGCTTTCCACCAATAAGGTTTGCAAGCTCTTCTGCATACTTCTCTGGTTGCGCTGCAGGTAAGTCAATCTTGTTTAGAACAGGAATGATTTCCAGATCATTCTCAATAGCAAGATAAAGGTTCGCTAGTGTCTGTGCTTCAATACCTTGAGCTGCATCAACTAGCAGTACTGCACCTTCACAGGCAGCCAAAGATCTACTCACTTCATATGTGAAGTCAACGTGACCTGGTGTATCAATCATGTTCATCGCATAGGTCTTACCTTCAAACTCCCAAGGCATACGAACAGCCTGAGACTTGATGGTGATACCGCGCTCGCGCTCAATGTCCATGCGGTCTAGATATTGGGCTCTCATAGAACGGTCGTCAACAACACCGGTTAGCTGAAGCATGCGGTCAGCAAGGGTTGATTTACCGTGATCAATGTGGGCAATGATGCAGAAATTACGGATAAATTCAGGGTTGGTCTGACCCGGCACTAGTGAAGTGGTGGCACGTGGCGACAAAGGAGACCTCTTGATTGGACTAAAACAACAAAGTGACGACGAATGCCGTCCCCTTATTCTCGCATAAACCCTTGAAATCTAGGGCCGTTTAGTCATACTCGTGAGGCTAATGGGTTGCTCTATTGCCTGAAACGCTGGTAGTCTTGGAGGGATTTAGATGAGTAACTCATTCAAATCCACAAACCTCAAGAATTTAGTACTCAGTTTCGCGTGAGCGAAACACCCCCTCAAGAAAGTGAAACATGGCAAATATCAAGTCGCAGATCAAACGTATCGGCACAAACCTAAAGGCTCAAGAGCGTAACAAGGCTGTACGTAGCGAAGTTAGAACCGCTGTTCGTGCAGTTCGTGAAGCAGCTGCAGCTGGAGACAAGGCTGTTGCAACAGAGGCGCTAAAGGTTGCTAGCAAGAAGCTAGACAAGGCAGTTTCAAAGGGTGTATTCCACAAGAACGCAGCAGCTAACAAGAAGTCAGCTATTGCCAAGAAGGTTTCAGCTCTAT
>CANKLZ010000023.1 GCA_947483795.1 Micrococcales bacterium
TAGAGCGAGCAATGACCATGCAAACTCGATTTGGCGGTCATCATGTTCAAGGCCATGTTGATGGGGTTGGCCACTTTGTTTCTAGAGAGCCAAGTGAAAACTGGGATTGGGTTCGTATTTCTGTCCCTAAAGAACTTATGAAATATGTAGTACTCAAGGGTTCAATAACCCTTGACGGTATTTCGCTAACTGTAAATGAAATGGGTGAAGACTTTGTTGGACTGAGTCTTATCCCAGAAACCCTAAAACTTACCACCTTGGGCTATAAGAAGCCTGGTGACAAGATCAACGTTGAAGTTGATGTAATGGCAAAGCACATAGAACGACTACTAGAGATGAGAAATAACTAATGGCACTATCAACAATCGAGCAAGCATTAGATGCTTTACGAAACGGTAAGCCGGTTCTAGTAGCAGACGATGAAAACCGAGAGAACGAAGGCGATGCAATCATCGCTGCACAGTTCGCAACCACCGAGTGGATGGCGTGGCTAGTCAAGCACACCACGGGGTTCCTATGTGCACCTATGGAAGATGGCAAGGCCAACGAACTTGAACTTCCTCTGATGACCACTGATAACCAAGACCCCCATGGCACCAGCTACACAATCACTGTGGATGCTGCTGCTCGTGAATCAACCGGTGTGTCCGCTAGCGATAGAGCTCTAACTGCAAGAACTCTAGCTAGTGATTCTTCAGGTCCTGAGTCTTTCATCAGACCAGGTCACATTATTCCGCTACGTTCTCACCAGCACGGTGTGCACGGTCGTCCAGGTCATACCGAGGCTACCGTTGATCTACTAAAGCTTGCAGGTCTAATTCCTGTAGGAATTATTGGTGAAATGGTTTCTGAAGATGGCTCAATGATGCGCTTACCTGAGCTCATCGAGTTCGGTGCTAAGGAAGACATTCCAGTAGTTACCATTGCTCAACTAGTTGAGCACCTAACTTCAAACAATATCACTCACGTTCATCGTGATAACAACAGAATCAGGTTTGAAGCTGAAGCTAACATCCCTACCGTTCACGGTGACTTCCGAGTTCGTGGTTACTATGACATCAAAACTGGTGCAGATCACGTAGCCATCATCAATGGCAACCCAACCGGTGAAGATGTTCTAGTCCGTATGCACTCAGAATGTATTACTGGTGAAGCATTTGGTTCTTTGAAGTGTGAATGTGGCCCTCAGTTACAGTATGCGTTGGACATGATTGAAGCTGACCCTAAAGGTGGAATTGTTATCTACCTAAGAGGTCAAGAAGGACGAGGAATTGGACTTCTCAACAAGCTAAAGGCATATGCTCTCCAAGAACAGGGTCTTGACACAGTTGAGGCTAACCTTGCTCTTGGTCTTCCTAGCGAAGCTAGAGAGTATGGAGCAGCTTCATCTATCCTTCGTGAACTAGGTGTGAAGAGTGTTCGTCTAATGACCAACAACCCAGCCAAGGCAAACTTCCTAACCGATGACGGTATCCCAGTGAACTCTTATGTTCCTGTAATCGTGGGTGAAGCAATTCAGAACCTAGGTTACCTAGAAGCTAAGCGATCAAAGATGGGTCACCGTCTTCCTGAAATCATCGCAGAAATGGAAATGTAATGGCTGGCCACGCACCGAAACTAGAAATAGATGCAAGTGATCTAGCGGTAACTATTCTCGTTACCTCTTGGCACACCGAGATCACCGATGCTCTTCTAGCTGGAGCTGAACGTTCTCTAAAGAACGCTGGTAACGATGTTTACACAATTGTTCGAGTGCCAGGAGCTTTTGAGTTACCGCTAGCGGCTAAGTGGGCTGCCGAAGATCAAGCAGATGTAATCATTGCCCTAGGTGTTGTTATCCAAGGTGAGACACCCCACTTTGACTATGTCTGTAAGGCTGCAACCGATGGACTTACTCAGGTTCAGCTTGACTACAGCATTCCTATTGGCTTTGGTTTACTAACCGTTGACTCTGCTCAACAGGCTTTAGATAGAGCCGGATTGCCTAATAGCAAAGAAGACAAGGGTGCGGAAGCAGTTGAGGCTGCAGTGATGATGGCTCGGATTCGTTAGAGTGGGAACACCACTAACAAAAGGACAGTCATGGACGATTCAACTAAAGAGTTTTTGATTCACATACTTCTTGTAATTCACCTTCTGGGTATAGCTGTACTTTTGGCAGGGTTCTTCACTTCGATGAAGGACATGAAAACGGGCATGAAGGTCAATCCAGGTGTCTTGCACGGCTCTTACCTAATGCTGGCAACAGGACTTGGCATGGCTGGTTTAGCTGTTGATCCAAGCAAACTAAACGTAGTGGTGATTTCGCTGAAGAGCGTTGTCTTAACTGTGATTTTCTTTATTGCTCACACCTATCGCAAGAAAGAAAGCACTCCGGTTTGGGCTGTTCCAGTGATCTTTGCTTTGACAACACTAAACATTGTCTTAGCAACCTTTGGGAATGTAACTGGAGAATAATTACCTCAAGAACAAGGCAGTTAGTCGGCGGGTTGTGAAATACAGCCCGCCGACTATCATTACCAAGAAGTAAAGTACGTGACCTAGCATCGCTATGTTCATGATCCCTAGAGTCAACCCTCTGATCAATTCAATTGCTTGCCATAGTGGCAAAGCTTGAATCAACCACTGAACTGGTTCCGGGTAAATAGTTAGCGGGAAGAAAGTTCCTGAGAATAAAAACATCGGTAACATAACCAGCTGAATGTATTGCATCTGCTGACGGTGCTTTAGATAACTTGTAATTCCCATACCAACAGCTTTGAAATCCCCATAAACCTTGGTTAGCCCCTTAGCAATGATCATTGCCTCTGGAGCTTTGCTATCTTTAGCCAAAATAACTGTCTTTCTTCTTTGAAATAATCTGATGTTCAACCTTTCAAGTCTAATCATTGAGGGTGATATCCTTGAGAACATGAGCCCTGCCCTAAGCGACAAGGTACGCCCAGGTAACCGCAGGGTGACCGGTAAAGAGCAGTTCTATACACCAGTTGATCTTGCCATGTCCCTGACTAAGACTCTTGGACCCCTAATTGGTGGGCTTCAGGGCAGACTGGTTATAGAGCCTGCCGGTGGCACAGGTGCTTTTATCAAGGCAGCCAAACTTGAAGGTGCCAGTAATGTCATAAGTTTTGACATAGAGCCTAAAGCCGATGAAGTTTTACTTGGAGACTTCCTGGTTGCTGACCTAAGTGGGATTAAAGGTTCAGTAACCATCTCTAATCCCCCGTTTGGGAGGAACAACTCTCTAAGCATCCCTTTCTTCAACAAGGCAGCCAAACATAGCGACTTTATAGCTTTTGTCGTGCCAAGAAGTTGGCGCAAGTGGTCCGTGATGAACAGGCTCGATAGAAACTTCCATCTGATTCACGACGAAGACCTCAGCATTGACTACGTTGATGATTTAGGCGAAATGGTTTGGCAGAAAGCAAACCTTCGAACCTGCTTTCAGGTGTGGCAGCGAAGGGATTTTGAGAGAGGCATAGTAAAGGTTCAAGATCTAGGTTTGGTCACTAAAGTTACACCACAAGAAGCAGACGTCGCCATTACAGTATTTGGCTATAGCTGCGGGCTTGTAAGGACAGATTTTGATCGAGTGCCAAATAGCACAGTTATGTTTCTCAAGATTCACGATGACAGAGTTCTATCGGCTTTGAGAAAAGTGGACTTCAGTAAGTTCTACCGCAATACTGCTTATACCGAAGCTCTGTCTTTACAAGAAATAAGGTTCTTATTAAACGAAGAAATACTGGGAGATCCTTCCCTAGTGAAATGAAAGAGTAAAAACATGAGCATGTCAGACCGCAGAGCACAAAGACCAGGTGCTAAAGATTCAGGGCCTAAGGCTAAGTTTAGCCAGCTATGGCCATATATGAAAGAGCAAAAAGGCTTACTAATTATTGCTGTCGTCTTCAGCGTTATTGGAGCTGCAGTAAACCTAGCTCAACCGCTTGTTGTGGGACAAATCATCAGCACCGTTCAGGAAAACAAGGATGTTCTACCCCTTGCTCTTGCTCTTCTAGTTATCACTCTGCTAAGCGCTATTCTGAGCGGGGCTATGTATTTGGTTCTGGCTAAAGCTGGTGAAGGTGTCGTTCTTTCAGCCAGAACTGGACTATCCACGAGACTATTGAGACTCCCTATTGCAGAGTATGACCTTAGACGTACTGGAGATCTAGTCTCAAGAGTTGGTTCAGATACGACACTCTTGAGAGCAGCACTAACTCAGGGTCTAGTTGATGGAGCCGGTGGAGCCCTTATTTTCTTAGGCTCAGTTATTGCTATGGCAATTATTGACTGGCTACTTCTAGTTATTACTCTTCTCATGATCTCAGTTGCAGTAGCAGCAATTGGAGTCACATCAAGAAAGATTAGATCTGCCACCACTAGAGCCCAAGACCGAGTTGGAAGAATGTCTGCTTCAGTTGAAAGAGCACTATCTGCCGTTAGAACTATTCGAGCAGCACGAGCCGAAGGCAGAGAATCTGATCAGATTAGGAAAGATGCGCAAGAGGCCTACGAGCAAGGAGTAAAGATTGCCAAAATCAACTCCTGGGTTACCCCAATCGGTGGCTTAGCAGCCAACGGAGCTTTCATAGTTGTCCTTGGTGTTGGTGGTTACCGCGTCGCTACCGGTGAGACACAGGTTGCTTCCCTAATCACCTTCATCCTCTTGATGTTCCTGATGATTAGACCGGTTGGACAGTTCTTCGGAGCTTACTCATCTGTGCAATCTGCTCTGGGTGCTCTCGCCCGTATTCAGGAAATCTTGGATATTCCCCTTGAAGATACCGATGCTGAACGAGCTGAACAAACTAAGCGCAAAGCGGTTAACTCAACTGCAATTCAATTTAGCAAAATCAAATTCAGTTACCCAGCCAGAGAAGAGATTGCTCTAGACGAAAAGGGTAAACCGATACCGGATGCACCAAAGATCATGAGTGAACCCAAAGAAGTACTTAAGGGTGTCTCCTTCAAAATAGAACGTGGATCTAGGGTCGCTATCGTTGGCCCTTCCGGTGCCGGCAAATCAACCATCTTCAGTTTGATGGAGAGATTCTATGAACCAACCGGCGGTGAAATTCTTCTTGACGGACAATCAGTGCACACCATGCTCAGATCAGATCTAAGAGCACAGATTGGTTATGTGGAACAGGATGCTCCAGTTTTGGCTGGAAGCATTAGAGAGAACCTTCTCATAGGTTCCCCGAATGCCACCGAAAAAGATCTAAAGCGTGTGCTCAGTGAAGTGAACCTAACTTCCGTGCTTAAAAGAGATAAACGTGGTCTAGATGCTGAAGTCGGTGAACAAGGCATCATGCTATCCGGTGGTGAGCGTCAAAGACTTGCTATTGCCCGAACACTGCTAAGTGCTCCACCAATCATGTTGCTCGATGAATCAACTTCAAGCCTGGATGGCCTAAATGAGCAACGCATGCGTGAAGCAATAGATGCTGTAGCTAAGAACAGGACCATGATTGTCATAGCCCACCGACTATCCACTGTTGTCGATAGCGATCAAATCATTGTTATTGATGGTGGCAAGGTCATTGGAGCCGGAACTCACAAACAGCTCTTGAAATCCACTCCTCTTTATAAGGAACTAGCTGCCACTCAAATGCTGACCTAGGTCTGCAATCCCTGTAATCCTGAAATCAGCTCAGTGAAAACTACTTTTTCTTGGTCTGAGCCTTGATTTTCGGCTAACTTAGAGGGCAAAACTGACACTAACCTCAGTAAATTAGCCAGACCCTAGCATTTCGTGAGAAACTATTACCTAGACGGTTTTCCCCAGTAATCAGAACCTCAGAATGGACCTAAAAGTGAAGAAGTTTGTTTTCCCTGGCATCATGGCTTTGGTTGGTGTTTTCGCAATTTTCATAGTTTTCACGAACGTTAGCGGAACCACCTCAACAGCACTTAAATCAATCCGAGTTGGTGACGGAACAACTTTTACCGATGTCGTAGCTGGTGACACATACGAGTTGCCTACTGGAACCATCGAACTCACTGTTGAGGCTCTTCCAGTTGATCCAGCCGCTGAAGTCAGCGTTGAAGGCAACAAAGACTTCAAGGTAGGCGAGAACACATTGACAATTACTGTAAAGGGTTCAGATGGTAAGACCACTACCCCTTACACCTTGACTTTGATTCAGCCAGAACTATCTGGTTGGTGTGAAGCTAACGCAGAGAAAATCAAGCTTTACAACGACGACTATGAGCTAGCAGATATCTACCAAGACATCTCACTTGCTTACCTAGATGAGCGTCTTCCAGAAATCAAGGAAAACCTATCTTGCTTTAGTCAGTTGCTTCAGGACTACGTAAACGCAAACGAGTAATCAAAAGTTTTAGATAGCTAAAGGCTGTCAATCGCTTAGCGGTTGGCAGCCTTTACTACATTGTGCACTAACATGGCTCTAGTCATTGGACCAACCCCACCAGGATTAGGTGATAGGTAACCTGCTACTTCAACCACAGCTGGATCAACATCGCCCACAAGAGAAGTTTCCCCATCTTTGTCCACTCTTGTGATTCCAACATCTAAAACAACAGCGCCAGGCTTTATCCATTCTGGCTTAACAAAGTGAGCAACACCTAGGGCTGCGATAACTATGTCCGCTCGTCTTACTGATGAGGCAATGTTTTCAGAACCTGAGTGCAGTGAAGTTACGGTAGCGTCCACACCCCTCTTGTTTAGCAGTAGTCCAAGTGGTCTACCAACGGTTACGCCTCTGCCTATAATGGCAACCTCTGCACCTCTAAAGTTGATCTCATATCTGTTTAAGAGTTCCAGTATTCCAGCAGGAGTACAAGGCAAAGGAGACGTTAGCTCTTCAGAACCAGCAAGCACTAATCTGCCAAGGTTTATTGGATGTAGTCCATCAGCATCTTTGTCTGGATCAATTAGTTCAAGGAGTTCATTGGTGGCAAAACCAAACGGCAGAGGAAGTTGAAGAATATAACCCGTTACATCTTTGGCTTCATTAAGATCTCTTATTGCTGCTCTAAGATCTGCTTCTTTTGCATTAGCTGGCAGATCCACCCGAACTGAGTGGACACCAACTTCTGCACAGTCCCTGTGTTTGCCTGCAACATAGGCGTGTGAGCCTGGATCATCGCCAACTAGCAAAGTACCAAGCCCTGGGGTTATTCCCCTTTTCTTGAGTTCAATAACTTCAAGAGCAAGTTCAGCCTTTATAGCCTCTGCTACTGCCTTGCCATCTAGTAATACTGCAGTCAATGACTTACCAGTTCTCTAGGCCGTTATAAAGCGGGAAAGCAGTTGTTAGAGCACGCACTCGATCAGCAAGTGCATCAATGTCAGCGTTTGGCATTACAACATGAGCGATGATGTCTGCTACCTCAGTAAACTCAACATCACCAAAGCCACGGGTTGCTAGAGCTGGAGTTCCAATACGAACACCTGAAGTTGTCAGAGGCGGTCTTGGATCATTAGGAACAGAGTTTCTGTTTACTGTGATGCCGACATCGTGCAGCAGGTCTTCACAGGTCTTACCATCAATTGGTGAGTTACGAAGGTCAACTAGAACTAGGTGAACATCAGTTCCACCAGTTAGCACATCAACACCGTTAGCTCTAACATCTGCTTGCATTAGTCGCTTAGCAATTAGCTGAGCTCCTCTAATGGTTCTTTCTTGTCTGTCTTTAAACTCTGGACCCATTGCTGCTTTGAATGCAACAGCTTTACCAGCGATAACATGCATAAGTGGTCCACCCTGTTGACCAGGAAACACTGCAGAGTCAATCTTCTTGGCATGTTCGGCCTTACAAAGAATCAAACCGGATCTAGGTCCCGCTAGTGTTTTGTGCACTGTAGTGGAAATAACATCAGCGTAAGGAACTGGACTTGGGTGCACACCGGCAGCAACTAACCCTGCGATGTGTGCCATGTCTACCCAAAGAATTGCACCAACTTCATCTGCAATCTTTCTAAATTCAGCAAAATCAATATGACGAGAATATGCTGACCATCCAGCGATTAGAACCTTAGGCATCACTTCATGAGCACGCTTACGAATAATGTCCATATCCATCAAGAAGGTATCTAGGTTTAGTTCATAGGCATGAGCCTCGTAAGTTTTACCTGAGAAGTTCAACTTCATGCCGTGGGTAAGGTGCCCACCGTGGGCTAGCTCTAGACCCAGGATGCGATCTCCTGGCTTACAAAATGCCTGCAGCACAGCAGCATTAGCGGTAGCTCCTGAGTGTGGCTGAACGTTAGCGTGCTCTGCACCAAAGAGTTCTTTAGCCCTATCACGAGCTAGGTTCTCAGCAACGTCAACTGCCTCACAGCCACCGTAATAACGCTTACCTGGATAGCCTTCTGCATACTTATTGGTCAGAACTGACCCTTGAGTTTCAAGGACTGCTCTTGAGACAAAGTTTTCACTAGCAATCATCTCGAGGAAGTTACGTTGACGATCTAGCTCAGCCTGCAGAACAGCAGCAATCTCTGGATCGGTTGCTGAGAGCGGTGAGTTGAATTCTTGTGGCAATTGGGACATTGGGAACTCCTTGTTTAACGGCTTATGCTGCTTTGGCCCAGGCGTACGACCAAAATGCCTTCGCTCCCTGATGGAAATCCATCTCTAACGCCAGTTGCGATAATTCAAGTCTAGTGCAGAGCCAAAACAAGGCTAAGTAAGGGAAATACCGACACAACTGAGCAGGCTTGGGAATTTCGGCCCACTTAAGTTGCGCATCTATAAGCACTTGGAATAGAACAGGGTAACCCTCAAGGCCTTTGGCCAGTTAGTGCGGTCTAAACTAGAGCCTATGAACACGCCTATCAACCATTGGGTCCTAACCTTCGTCTGCACTGACCGACCAGGCATAGTCCACTCCATTTCAGGCGCTATCGTTGCAGCTCAGGGAAACATCACTGAGAGCAAACAGTTCACCAGCACCGAAAGCGGCAAGTTCTTCATGCGCCTTCAGGTTGAAGTGAATGCCTCCAAGGAAGAATTCACCGAAAAGCTCTCCGAAGTAGCCAAGCAATACGACGCCCAACTACACATTGATGAAGTGGGCCGCAAGGTTAAGGCCCTGGTTCTTGTAAGCAAGAGCGCTCATTGCCTAAATGACCTCCTGTTCAACCAAAGATCTGGACAGATTCCTATCGAGGTTCCAGCTGTTTTTGGCAATCATCCAGATTTAGCCGAGCTAGCCGGGTTCTATGGAGTTCACTTTGAGTCTCACCCCATTGCTGACCCGTCAAGCAAAGCAGCATTTGAGCAATTACTTCGTGAATACATCCATGAGAACAATATTGAAGTTATTGTGCTGGCCAGATTTATGCAGGTGCTTAGCCCAGAGTTCTGTCGAGAGTTTGAAGGCAAGATAATCAACATTCACCATTCATTCCTACCTGGCTTCAAAGGTGCTAACCCTTATGCCCAAGCTCATAACCGAGGCGTGAAGCTAATTGGTGCTACCGCTCACTTTGTAACAGCCGATCTTGATGAAGGTCCAATCATTGAACAAAATGTAATTCGAGTCGATCACGGTAAATCTAAGAACGACCTTGTTGCTATGGGTCAGGATGTAGAGTCAAAGACCCTCGCCCAAGCAGTTAGATGGTTTGCTGAGCATCGAGTGCTTCTCGATAACGAGCGAACCATCATCTTCTACTAAGACGAGGGTCAAGACCTGCTTTGTTAGTGCCTTCTTCTCCTAAAGCGCATGGAGTTACCTGCTGCAAATGCACTCAATGTCAAAGCCATTGCAATTAGTCCTGCAATCATGAACATAGGTTGAGCTTCACTTTCAGACAGCACTATCTTCTTAGCCGCTTCTTCCTTCAGTTCTTTAGTTACAGGTTTGCTCTGCTGAACTAGTTCCTTGGCAGGCAATGACTCTTGCTTCTGAGGAAGTTCAGTCTTTGTCTTGTCATAGACCTGAGTGTTCACCTTTGGCCTATCTGTCTTTTCTTCTTTTACAGTTGCACCTGTTGGTTGTCCCGAGGCATTGAGGTTCTGGTTAACAATCTCATCGGGTGTGATGTTGATCACGTTCGATGCCAGAGCCACTGTTGGGCCTAGGTTTCCTGCGGTGTCAGCAACAGCATTAGCTGCGAGAGTCACCTGAGTAGAACCAATGCCACAGCTAGTCAGTTCAATCTGCCAACCTAAACCTGGTCTGAGTACGGAGTAGTTCATAACACAGTTGGTTGCTGTACCTGAGAATGTGAACTTATTTGCTGCCATTCCCGTAGTTGGTTCTTCGCTATCGAATACCCAGATAGGTAGGCCACCAACTCCAGGAGCTGTGATATCTGTCACTCTGAGAACTGGGGCTGCGGTATCAACCTTGGTTACCCCGGTCTGATTAGGAAGGCTTGGGCCGATGTTTCCTGCAGTGTCTATAACGGCAAGAGGATTCAGGACAAGGCCGGCAAGATTTCCGTTTTGACAGTTCGCAATTGTAATCGTGTAGTCAGTGCCAGATCCAGTCATGAATTGAATAACACAACCTGGCCCCTTAACTACCCAGTCCGTGCTATCCCCAGCCAAGCCAGTAACAGTTTCAGTAAACACTGCCTTATAGACAATCAAGTCGTTTGTGCTTGGTTGTTTGATAAGTGTACTTATTTCAGGCAGCGTTCTGTCCAAAGTTATTGGTGTAGTTGATGATGTCCTAACTGGACCGATAGCGTTCCCGTTGACCGTATCTACTTTCAAAGTCAAAGATATGGTTCCATCGCTACAACCTGAAACAGTCGCAGCATAGCTTGCTCCACTTCCTGTAAGAGTTGAAATGTAACATCCGGTTACTGTTCCTGAGATTACAAAGTCATCTGCAGTTAGACCAGTGACACTTTGACCAAAGGTTATGTTGAATACCGGTGAGACCGCTTTGCTAGGTGAAGCAGGTGCAGTGAAGGATGTAACTCTTGGACCTAGGTTGTAGGTAATGCTAGCTGCACCATTAGCTGGTTGCCAAGCTACGGTATAAACCACTGACTGGAATCTAGTCGAGTTAGTGAAGCTAGATCCACCACCGCCGCCACCACCGTCAACTCCTGTGCCGTCGGTGTCAGCACCACCGCCACCACCACCGTAGTAACCACCGCCTCCACCGCCACCACCGGCGACAGAGTTTGAAGGGTTATTGGCACTACCACCAGCACCACCAACTCCTAGGGCACCTGCACTACCTGGGGTGGTAAGTGTGCCATTAGAAGCTCCTCCCGCACCTCCAGCAGTTGGTGTTCCAGCGCCACCACCTTGACCTTGACCGTTACCACCAGCATTACCAGTGGTAGCAGCTGCTGAACCACCAGAAGCACCGACCCAACCACCGGTACCACCGCCACCACCTGCAACGGCAATACGGTCAGTTAGCGATGTGCTAGTTCTGATATCTGTCGCTCCACCACCTGAGCCTTCATCGTTGTGACCTGAACCTGCGGCTCCACCACCGTTATAGCCACCGGCTGCTCCGTTACCTGAGGATCCCTGTCCTCCAACATAAATAAACAGTGGAGTGGTTGGGATGGTTTTGAATGTGGCTGTGGTCTTGGAACCATTACCACCGGAACGCCCACCTTGAGCACCAGCAATTGACATTGTCATAGTGCGAACATCGGCCGGTGGTGTCCAAGTGTAGTAGTCACCTGTGTAAGGAAAGCTGACTGTGCAGCTGGTACCAGTGGCGTTACACACTGGCGTTGGATTAGTTGCTACCGCCTGAACGGCAGGAACAACTGTTCCAAGAACTATTGAGAACGTACCTGCCAAAAGAAGAATCTTTGGCAAGCGTGATTTGATTTTTGTTTGCATGCAGATAAAGGTAAAACTCCAACAGAAATCCTGCTGGAGTTTTACACAGCCAAAGAGAACTTTGACTTATCAACAACTAAGCCAGTCTGGCCTTGAGGTTTGTGGCTAAAGAAGACATGAATTCTTCTGTGGTTTGAAAAGCCTGCTCTTTACCAACGAGAGCTGCAAGGTCCTTAGTCATATGACCCGACTCAACAGTCTTGATGACAACATCTTCTAGAGTCTCTGCAAAACGTGCCACCTCAGGAGTGCCATCTAGTTCTGCTCTGTGCATAAGTGCTCTAGTCCATGCATAGATAGAAGCAATCGGGTTAGTGCTTGTCTTTTTACCTGCTTGGTGATCACGGTAGTGTCTAGTAACCGTTCCGTGAGCAGCTTCAGCAAGAGCAGTCTTGCCATCAGGTGTGGTGAGCACTGAAGTCATAAGACCTAGCGAACCGAAACCTTGGGCTACAGTATCTGACTGGACATCGCCGTCATAGTTCTTACAAGCCCAAACATAGCCACCCTCCCACTTCAAAGCAGCAGCAACCATGTCATCGATTAGACGGTGCTCATAGGTCAAGCCAGCAGCATCGAAACGATCCTTGTATTCAGCTTCAAAGACTTCCTGAAAAGCATCCTTGAAGGCACCATCATAAGCTTTCAAGATTGTGTTCTTAGTTGAGAGATAAACCGGATAGTTACGAGCTAGACCATAGCCAAGTGAAGCTCTGGCAAAGTCACGAATAGAGTCCATGTAGTTATACATACCCATCGCTACTCCACCGTGCTCTGGGTAGTCAGCCACAGTCATAGTCTTAGGCTCTGAACCATCGGCTGGAGTCCAAGTCATAGTCACAGTTCCAGCACCAGGAACCTTGAAGTCAGTTGCCTTGTATTGATCTCCGTGAGCGTGACGACCAATAATGATTGGTTTGGTCCAGCCAGGAACGAGTCTTGGCACATTAGAGATAATAATTGGCTCACGGAACACGACGCCGTCCAAGATGTTACGGATCGTTCCGTTAGGAGACTTCCACATCTTCTTAAGGCCAAACTCAACTACACGAGCTTCATCGGGAGTGATAGTTGCACACTTAACACCAACACCATGCTTCTTGATTGCATGTGCTGCATCAATGGTTACCTGATCATCGGTAGCATCACGGTGTTCGATCGATAGGTCGTAATACTCAAGATCTACATCAAGGAAAGGCAAGATCAAAGAATCTTTGATGTTCTGCCAAATGATGCGGGTCATTTCATCGCCATCAAGCTCTACGACCTTGCCAACTACCTTTATTTTTTCCATGATTATTCCTTGTCTTTTTCTCGCTTACAACCTATAAAGCCTAAACGAGCGAGTCGCGCCAAGCCTTATGCATCTTGGCAAATTTGCCGGTACCAGCAATCAAAACAGCTGGCTCTTCATCTTCAATAATCTGACCATGCTCCATAACAACTACTCGGTCAGCAATAGACACCGTTGAGAGTCTGTGAGCGATGATGATGGCTGTACGGCCAGCTAGTAGGGTCTGTAGACCCTTCTGAACCATACGCTCGCTTGGGATATCCAATGAACTTGTGGCCTCATCCAGGATTAACACAGTAGGGTCGGCGATGAAAGCTCTAGCAAAAGAGATCAACTGACGCTGTCCTGAAGATACACGTCCACCACGTTTATTCACGTCGGTGTCATAGCCATCCGGCAAACTCAAGATGAATTCGTGAGCACCAACTGCTTTAGCTGACTGTTCAATTTCTTCTCTAGTCGCTTCAGGCTTACCCAATGCAATGTTCTCAGCCACTGTACCGCTGAACAGGTAAGCCTCTTGGGTGACCATGACAACGGCTGTGCGCAGATCATCATCAGAGAGCTGGCGAAGATCAACGCCGTCTAACTCAACGGTTCCTGCGGTTGGGTCATAGAATCTTCCAATTAGTTTGGCAAGGGTTGACTTACCAGCACCTGTAGTACCCACCAGAGCAATTGTTTGTCCGGCTGGAATATCCATGTTGAATTTAGGCAGCACAACCTTTCCGTTGGAATAGGCGAACTGAACGGTATTGAACTGAATATGGCCTTTACGAGGAGCCAGTGGAGTTGGGTTGGTCGCTTCGGGCACTGAAGGTTCTTCTTCTAGAACACCAGAGATCTTTTCAAGAGCGGAGTTAGCTGATTGATAGCTGTTATAGAACATAGCCAGGTTTTCCATTGGCTCATAAAAACTTCTTGCATACAAAATACAAGAAATCAAAACACCAATACCAAGATCGCCTTCCATGACTCTAAAGCCACCCCAAAGCAAGACGAAGGCAACGGTGACGTTACCAATCATGATTAGCCCTGGATCATAAATACCAAAGAGCTGAATAACTTTTGCGTTCACAGCACGGTAATCCTCAACCAAGTCCTTATAGGTATCTTCGTTTCTCTTCTCCTTGCGGAAAGCCTTAACCGCACGAATACCTGTCATTGATTCGACGAAGTGAACGATTAACTTAGCTGAGGCAACACGGGTCTTGCGGTAGCTAATCCGAGTGTTCTTTTGGAACCATCTGGTTAAGAAGAATAATGGGATGAAGCTAACCAACATGATTAGGAATGAGGTTGCATCCAACGTCACCAAAGCAATAGCGGTAAACAACATAAACAAAATTCCGGAGATCATCTCACTACCACCAGAATCGAGGAGTTCCTTGATGGAATCTAAGTCGCTGGTTTGACGAGCGATAACTCGACCAGAGGTATACGTCTCGTGGAACTCGACAGATAGGCGCTGAGTGTGACGGAATAATCTTTTACGTAGCCCAAACATGATGTCCTGGCTTACTCTTGCTGCAAATCTCAAGAAGTAGGCAATTGTGAACCCAGCCAGCACTGCGGTTATTACATAACCACCCACTGTCCAGTACAAAAGCGATAAATCTCCCGCTTGGGCAGCAGGTAGCGCATAGTCAACAGTGGCAGCAATAAGCCAAGGTCCTGAAACTCTAAATGCTTGGCTAGTGATAACCAAAGCTAGAGAAATAAAGAGTCTGTTCTTAACTGGTTTGATGATTTCACCCAGCAGCTTCAGACTACGCTCGCGAACACGAGCCTGCTCTTCTTTGCTTAGCTCAATCTTTTCTTCGTTCTTTACACCCTGCATGCTCATTAGTTCTTCACCTCAATCATCTTTCCGGCAGCATCCAAGCTGCTAATTACATATCTGTAGTGATCATTTGAGGCGATCAGATCGCTGTGTTTACCGAAGGCAGTAATCTTGCCATCCTGCAAGAGTGCAACCTTGTCGGCTAGTTGAACAGTTGAAGGACGGTGAGCGACAATCAAAGCTGTTGTTGCCTTTAGAACCGTTCTTAGAGCATCTTCAACCATTGCTTCAGTATCAACATCTAGAGCTGAAAGCGGGTCATCAAGCACTAGAACAGCAGGTTTAGCGGCAACCGCTCTTGCA
>CANKLZ010000024.1 GCA_947483795.1 Micrococcales bacterium
AACCTGCGATATCCTGCTCCCAAAGCAGGCGCGCTAGCCACTACGCTACACCCCGGTGGTTTTTGTCCTGAATTTCTCAAAACAAAACAACCTCCGTAATCCTAACCCATAGAATGTATTGAGAAGAAACATATCACCAATTGCGGGTGTAGCTCAATGGTAGAGCCTCAGTTTTCCAAACTGATGGCGCGGGTTCGATTCCCGTCACCCGCTCCAAAAGCCCTAGAACTGGCAGCCTTGGCACCAATAAAGCTTCCTGGTTGCCATAAGTTCAATAGAAACCAATCCCCCACATCGCAGGCATTTCTGCCCTTCACGCTTATAAACATAGTTACGGTCAGCCTTCTTGGTTCTCTTCTTTAGGCGTTCTTCACGGGTGGTCATAAACCCAGTAGCAACTCCAACTTTCATGAGTTTGACTGAATCAACCCAAAGTTCAGTTATCTGCTCAAGGGTTAGGGACTTACCGGTTGCATGAGGACTGATCTGTGCTCTAAACAAAATCTCTGCCCGATAAACATTGCCGATGCCACTGATGACTTCCTGATTCATCAGCAGTATGCCAATTGGGCTTGAAGAGTTTTGAACTCGCTCAATGAAACGTTGCTTTTGTATTCCCCGCGGATCGGCATTCGTCGGGTCAGGACCTAAACGATTCTCAATTACCTTCACAGCCTTTTTATCAATAACCTCACAAATAGTTGGGCCACGAAGATCAGCTAAAAACTCTTCGTTATAAAACCTTGCCCTGACCTGGCCAAACATAACTTTGTCGATGTCTTGAATAAATCGCCACTTGCCATAAATACCGAGATGCACGCGACAGGTAAGACCATTGTCAAACTTTAGAAACAGTTGCTTACCAATAGCTTTGGCTCCAACCAAAACTTGGCCATCAATTAGCTTGGCTTCAGCTGCAAATCTCCCCTGGGGAGAATCAACATGAACAACCTTGCCCTTGAATTTCTTGTTGAAATCATTGGCAGTTCTTTGGACGGAGTGACCCTCAGGCATTTACAAGTTCTCGTTTGCTACGAAATCTCTGAGGTTTGTTCAAAGGTAGCAATCTTCCTAATTCTTCTAACGTGTCTTTCATCATTAGAGAAAGGCTCTTGAATAAACACCTTGATTAGTTCCAAAACTTCAGCCTGAGAATGCTGTCTGGCTCCGACGGCCACAACATTGGCGTCATTGTGTTGACGGGCAAGTTTGGCTGTATCAAGATTCCAAACTAAAGCAGCTCTAATGCCATGAACCTTATTGGCAGCAATCTGCTCCCCATTGCCTGAGCCACCTAACACAATGCCCAGAGCCTCATTGCCGGCAACCTCGTCATTTCTTACAGCCATAGCCGCAGTTATGCAGAAACTTGGATAGTCATCTAGTGGGTCATACTCCTTAGGCCCATGGTCGAAGACCTCGTGCCCTAAGGCTCTCAGTTCCTCAATCAGAAAGTGACTGAGTTCTAACCCGGCGTGATCTGTGGCTATGTGTATACGCATCTTCAAAAACCTTCTAGCAGTGTTGTTGGTCAATACTAGGCTAGTTGCTGTTGAAATAAACCTGACCAAGGAGCTGTAATGCCTGCTGAAAACCTCACCCGAATTGAAGCCGCCGAACGTGCGGAACTTCTGGAGGTGTCCTCTTACACCGTAGAACTGGACCTGATGCGAGGTGAGGAAGTATTTGGTGTTACCACCACAGTCAAATTCTCAAGCAACCTAATCGGTGCTTCAACCTTCATTGACGCAATCACTAAGAAGGTTCACCGCGTCACTCTGAACGGCAAGGACCTAGATGTGTTAGTTGCTGACGGAGTCCGCATTCAGCTCGACAACTTAGAAGCCAATAACGAACTAGTAGTTGTTAGCGATAACCCTTACATGCACACAGGTGAAGGCCTGCACAGATTCGTTGACCCAGTTGATAACGAGGTTTACCTTTACACCCAGTTTGAAGTTCCAGACTCAAGAAGAATGTTTGCAGTCTTCGAGCAGCCTGACCTAAAGGCAACTTTCCAGTTCACAGTGACTGGTCCAAGCAACTGGAAGATGATCTCTAACTCAACTACACCAACTCCTGTTGAGCGCGGCGATGGTTCATCGGTATGGGTCTTTGCACCAACCCCAAGAATCTCTTCATACATCACAGCATTGATTGCAGGCCCATACAGTGAATGGCGCGATGAACTAATTAGCAGTGACGGTAGAACCATTCCACTAGCCGTCTTTGGTCGTTCTTCACTCGCTCAATACATTGATGCAGATTACATCTTCGACAAAACCAAAGAAGGTTTCACTTTCTTTGAAGAGCAGTTCCAGTACCCATACCCGTTTGAGAAGTATGACCAACTATTTGTTCCAGACTTCAACGCTGGAGCTATGGAAAACGCAGGTGCTGTGACAATCACTGAAAGCTATGTGTTCCGCGGAGCAGTAAATGGTTTCATCAAGGAACGCAAAATCATTACCGTTCTTCACGAGCTAGCTCACATGTGGTTCGGAGACCTTGTCACAATGCGTTGGTGGAATGACCTATGGCTGAACGAGTCATTCGCTGAATATGCTTCATACTTAGCAACAGCTGAAGCTACCGAATACAAAGAAGCCTGGACAACTTTCGCATCACACGAAAAGTCATGGGCTTACCGTGAAGACCAGATGCCTTCAACTCACCCAGTGGTAGCAAACATTAGAGACCTTGAAGATGTTCAGGTGAACTTCGATGCGATTACCTATGCCAAGGGTGGTTCTGTCCTTAGACAACTTGTTGCCTGGGTAGGTCAAGAGAACTTCATGAAAGGTCTTGCTTCTTACTTCAAGAAGCATGCTTTCGGCAACGCAGAACTAGTTGACCTCCTAACTGAACTAGAACTAACCTCTGGTCGTGAACTTCGTGAATGGTCAAAGCTATGGCTTGAAACATCTGGTGTAAACACTTTGCGTGCAGAACTATCTGAAGATGCAGATGGCAACATCACAGCATTCGCAGTTGCACAGACACACCACGTTGACTACCCAACACTTAGACCTCACCGTCTAGGCATTGGTTATTACAACCTGGTTGATGGCAAGGTAGTGCTCACCCATCGTGTTGAGATTGATATCGATGGAGCAAAGACTGAGGTTCCAGCTCTAATCGGAACCAAACGTCCAGACCTTATCCTGCTAAACGATGGTGACTTGGCTTACGCCAAGCTCCGTCTCGATGACAGATCTTGGCAGACAACACTGCACAACCTGGCTGTTGTCGATGACTCACTTGCTAGAGCACTGCTATGGGGTGCAGCGTGGGATGCAACTCGTGATGCAGAAGCGGATCCAAAGGACTTTATCCACCTAGTTCTAAAGAACATCGCAACTGAATCAAACGCAACAGCGATGATGACTCTTTTGAACCAGATGGTAACTGTGCAGACCATGTATCTAAAGCCTGAGAACCGTTTGGAATACAAGGTCAAGATTGCTGATGCACTTATCGAGATGGCTAGACATGCAGCGGCAGGATCTGAAGCTCAACTACAGTTCCTAAAGTACTTCCCTCGCTTCGCATCTAACGATGAGCACACCGCTGCACTTCGTGGACTGCTATCAGGAACAGAGAAACTTGCTGGTCGCGAGATTGATACTGACTTGAAGTGGGATCTACTAACCGGTCTAGTGGCTGTTGGCGCAGCTGACGAAGCAGAAATCGATGCAATGTTGGCAACCGACAACACTGCTAACGGTCAGAAGGCTGCTGCCCTTGCAAAGGCCGCTATCCCAACTGCTGAGTCAAAGTCAAAGACCTGGCACACAGCTGTTGAAACCAATGACTGGTCAAACACCATCTTGCAGTATTCAACTCTTGGTTTCTCAAGAGGTGCAACAGCTGACCTGTTAGCTCCATTCGTTGACAAGTACTTCGCCGATGTATTGAAAATATGGAACACCAAGACTTTCAAGATGGCCGAGTACGCCATTGTGAACTTGTATCCAATCTCGCTAGCAACTTCAGACTTGGCTGAAAAGACAAGAAAGTTCTTAGACACCCCTGAGGTTGTTGCAATCCCAGCGCTAAGAAGATTGTTGGTTGAAAACCTAGACCCAATCGACCGTGCGCTCAAGGTTCAAGCTCAAGACAGATAGTTCTAACACGGATAGGGCGGTAAAGATATGCCAGCTTGGATGACTACCTTTTACGCTGACTGGGGTCCACTGCTTCGCATTGTGCTGAGCATTGTGGCAGCTCTACTGCTACGTGCCTTGCTTCAGTTTGCAATCAGACGAATTGTCAGATCTATTACTAAGAGCGTTCGAAGAATAGAGGGAATCACTAAAGAAGATTCTCCACTAGCTCAAGCACGTCTTTTACAGAGAACAGAAACCATAGCCTCGGTCTTAGGAAACCTAGCTACCTGGGGACTTACCTTCACCGTGATCAGCGTTGTCTTGACTGAGGCAGGAGTATCAACTGGAGCAATTGTTGCCGGTGCTGGAATCTTGGGAGCAGGTCTTGGCTTTGGAGCTCAGTCACTCGTGAAAGACCTAATCTCAGGTTTGTTTATTGTCTTCGAAGATCAGTACGGTGTCGGCGATTCAGTTGACCTAGGTCAGGCCGAAGGTGTGGTTGAAAGCGTTGGCCTTCGTGTAACTCAGGTTAGAGATCTAGAAGGAACCCTTTGGTTTGTTCGTAACGGTGAGATCATGCGTGTAGGTAACCAATCACAGGGATGGGCAAGAGCAGTTATTGACGTCGCTATTGAATACCAATCTGATGTGCACCTTGCGCAAGAAGCACTTGCCAGAGCTGCCAAGAGCATTGATGGCAAAGCAATAGGTGAACCTGAGATCTGGGGAATCAATGCACTCTCCGGCGACCAGATTGTCCTTCGTCTAGTTCAGAAGACTAAGCCTGAAGATAAAGATGAAGTCGCAAGAACTCTGCGCCTTGCTGTGAAATCAGAATTTGATAAATCAAACATCAAGCTTGTAAGCACCGCAAACGCTATTTATGTCAACGTTAAGAACTAATGACCGAAGAGCAGTTCGAAGATCGCGAAAGAGTTGAGAATGTTCGACTCACCCATCAAACAGGAATGAATGTTGAGGGCGATCTTTATGCACTTGTCGGTGGCAAAGAATTCTTTGTGAAGCTAACTCAAAAGTTCTATGAAGGTGTAGCTCTAGACCCAATTCTGAAACCGATGTATCCAGAGGAAGATCTAGGTCCAGCTCAGGTAAGACTGCAGTTGTTCTTAGAGCAGTACTGGGGAGGACCTACTACCTACCAAGAACAAAGAGGTCATCCAAGACTTCGCATGCGCCACATGCCATACAAGATCAACCCTGCTGCCAGAGCAGCCTGGCTTACTCAGATGAAAGCAGCACTAGATGCTCAAGGATTACCTGAGCTCTACCATGCACAAATGTGGGCGTATCTAGATCGAGCAGCAACTGCAATGCTCAACACAATGGAAGATTAGGTTCTAGGCGGAACGTAGTCTCTAGCAAAACGAGCCAACACGTGGCCGTGCTCAGAACTTAATCTCACCCAGTCCCCTGAGACGAACCAAGGAACTATTTCACCTTCAGTTAGAAAACCTAAACCGGCTGCCACAAAAGCTGAGCCCATAGGTAAAGGGAACTTGTAATCAAAAGCCTTACCCCATATTTCACTTCGCACACGCGCAGCAATCGGTCCACCAACAGATGTTGGCAGTGTCTCTGAAACTTCAGCAATACCTTTACGAGCTATTTCGGTTAGCAAAGGTTCAGGGAATTCTCCACCTAACTCCCAACCAGTTCTAGTTGGAGTTTCTGTGCTCCAAGAAACCTGAACCAAGTCAAGATCAAGCACAATCTTGTTTTCATTTGCTTGATTCTTGCCTGAGAGATTGAGAAGACGATCAGCCAAACTGAGTTGCTCTTCTTGAACCTCACCCTTAGCGACTGATAACACTCGCTCCAATAGTTCAGAAATAGAAACCGTTAGATCAAATTCAGTCGCCTTTGCTAACTGCAAAGTTCTAAGACCTAAAACTATTGGCGCATCTTGCTCGTACTCGCCACTAAAGATAGGTGCTACATATACGGTTAGCACATCTCCATAAGCTCTTAGTCGCACAGCACCATTAGGGTCCATACGCTTCGCTCTATCTAGGTATTTTCCTAGATCATCAACATCTGCCTTGGTTGGTAAAACAAAACTATTCTTCATAACCTTTTGACTAGTCTCTGGTTAGACGACGGTATGTAGAACGATGAGGCTTAGCCGCTTCTGGTCCGAGACGAGCAATCTTGTTCTCCTCATAACCTTCGAAGTTACCTTCGAACCAGTACCACTGGTCAGGGTTATCGTCAGTGCCCTCATAGGCCAAGATGTGTGAGGCAACTCTGTCTAGGAACCATCTATCGTGCGTGATGACCACAGCACAACCAGGGAACTCAAGCAAAGCGTTCTCAAGTGAACCTAGAGTTTCAACGTCTAAATCGTTTGTTGGCTCATCGAGAAGCAAAAGGTTTCCACCCTGCTTCAAGGTAAGAGCCAGGTTCAAACGGTTACGCTCACCACCGGATAGCACACCGGCTGGCTTCTGCTGATCTGGTCCTTTGAAACCAAAGGCTGCAACATATGCTCTAGAAGGCACAGTTACGTTACCCACCTGCAAGAAATCCAAACCATCTGACACAACTTCAAAGAGAGTCTTGTTTGGGTCAATTCCTCCACGAGATTGGTCAACGTAAGAAATACTCACAGTCTCACCAATCTTTAGCTCTCCCCCGTCTAGTGGCTCTAAGCCAACGATGGTTTTGAACAGAGTTGATTTACCAACACCGTTAGGACCGATAACTCCAACGATTCCGTTACGAGGAAGCGAGAAAGTTAGTCCGTTGATTAGCGATCTACCTTCAAAACCTTTTTGTAGGTTATTGGCTTCAAGAACGATAGAGCCAAGTCTCGGGCCAGGTGGAATCTGAATTTCTTCGAAGTCTAGTTTTCTAGTTCTGTCCGCTTCAGCTGCCATCTCTTCGTAACGAGCAAGACGAGCCTTTGACTTAGTCTGACGAGCTTTAGCAGAGGATCTAACCCAATCAAGTTCATCGCCTAGCCGCTTAGCGAGCTTGGCATCTTTCTTACCTTGAACTTCTAAACGTTCACGCTTTTTCTCTAGGTAAGTTGAGTAGTTACCTTCATAAGGGTAAGCACGACCTCTATCTAGTTCCAGAATCCATTCGGCTACGTTGTCGAGGAAGTATCTATCGTGAGTAACAGCTAATACAGCACCCGGATACTTAGCTAGGTGTTGCTCCAGCCAAAGAACTGACTCAGCATCAAGGTGGTTTGTTGGCTCATCTAGTAGCAATAGGTCAGGCTTTTCTAGAAGCAATTTACAAAGAGCAACTCTTCTGCGCTCACCACCGGATAGATGAGTAACAGCAGTGTCTCCCGGTGGGCAGCGAAGAGCATCCATAGCTTGATCTAGTTGACTATCTAAATCCCAGGCATCTAAGTGATCGATTTCTTCTTGAAGTTGACCCATCTCGGCAAGCAAAGTGTCGTAGTCAGCATCAGGGTTAGCAAGTTCAGCACTGATCTCATTGAAACGGTCCAGCTTTGCTTTGATGTGAGCAACAGCCTCTTCAACGTTTCCTAAAACTGTTTTTTCTTCGTTCAAAGGTGGCTCTTGAAGCAAGATGCCTACCGAGTGCCCAGGACTTAGTCTGGCCTCACCATTAGATGGAGTGTCCATGCCAGCCATAATCTTTAGAACAGTTGACTTACCAGAACCGTTAGGCCCAACTACACCAATCTTTGCCCCAGGGTAGAAGGCAATGGTTACATCGTCGAGAATGACCTTATCCCCGTGAGCCTTGCGGGCTTTATGCATTTGGTAGATAAATTCAGCCATTTATTTGGATCCTTAAAGATAAATGCGACACTCACAATCAAGTGCGCTCGGAGATAAGTATATCCGACAGTGTTTAGGGGTTAGGTGCCTAAAAGTGCTTACTTGAGTGCGAGTGTCGCTACCAGCAGTGCATGACTGGGTGGTTGCCTGCTGGATCCTGTTGGCTAGCTGTTGGCTAGAGCTTTTGATTTGGTCTTTGGGCTTTCCTCTTCAGTAGAGGTATCAAGTTCATCTGGTGCCGGGGCTTCAGAGTCACTTTCCCTCAGGTTTACTGTTCTTACGAATGTGGATGAACCCCACATCAAGTCATGGCCTAATGTTTCAGCTTCAAGTTCAACTGAGGTGCCAGCACGTTCCCCGTTGTCCCAGTCTCGAACTCTGAGTCTTCCCATGACTAGAACCCGGTCACCCTTAGAAACGGAGACAGCTGTGTTTACAGCTAGCTGACGGAAGGAAGTAATAGTGAACCAGTTGGTTTCGGCATCGACCCAGCGGTTGAGCTGCTTATCGTACTTGCGAAGAGATGCCGCTAACCGAAACGAAGTGATTGGTAAGCCATCTTGAGTAACTAGATGTCTTGGAGTTGTGGCTACTAAACCGGTGACGCTGTATTGATCTGACATTTGTTGCCTTTCTGAAAAGTTTCATAACTGATTCAGAAAGATTGCCAAAAATAATTATTTCTCGCTGTAGTTTTCCACAGCCTAAAAACCTACTTTAGGTACTCGGTAAACGCAGATCTAGTTTTAGCCATCTTGCCGCTAACAACACTTTGGCAATATGCGTTGCTTGGGTTCTTGGAGAAGTAATCCTGATGATATTCTTCAGCTGCCCAGAATATTTCTAGCGGCTGCAAAGTGGTGACGATTTCGCCATCCCACATTTCAGCAGCTCTAGCTAGTGCTTTTTCAAATAAAGCTTTTTGCTCTTCACCTTGGTAGAACATCGATGAGCGATAACTTGAACCGATGTCGTTACCTTGACGGTTTAGTTGCCTTGGGTCGTGAACTGTGAAGAAGAGATCCAGAACTATCTCTGAGCTGATGATTGATTCATCGAAGATGACCTTGGCTACTTCAGCGTGGCCAGTCTTCTCGCTACAAACCTCTTCATAGGTTGGGTTACTGGTGTGACCACCTGAATAACCACATTCAACATCGATGACTCCCTTGAATTGGGAGAAGGAAGAGTCAAGGCACCAGAAACAGCCACCGGCAAGTACGAATTCAGTCATGTCTCTAGCCTAGGGTTATTAGGTGAGCAGAGTGGCAAATAGAAACGCGGCAGTTGGTGTTACAGCCGTATCCTTCGCAGCGCTAATGTTTGGCTTTAATGCCTCAAGCGTCAAGGTCATCATTGATGCTGGAGTTAGCCCCGAGTTTCTAGTTCTGTTCAGAGCTACCTTCACAGCCGCCATCGCAGGCATAGTTCTATTACTAACTAATAAGAAGGCTTTTAGAGTTAGCCGCAAAGAGTTTCCAGTTCTTGTCTTCTACGGCATCTTCGGTATTGCTCTAATGCAGTGGTCATATTCAAATGCAGTTAGACTGCTTCCTATAAGTGTGGCCCTGCTTATTGAATACACGGCCATCGTTATAGTTCCTCTGGTTTCTCTACTGCTCTTCAAAGAGAAGGTAAGGCCAAGGCTCTGGTTTGGTATTGCTGCTGTTTTAGTAGGCCTTGCAATTGTTAGCAATGTTTGGGAATCAGATCTAAACCCAATTGGAGTTGCATGGGCATTCATGGCGGCGGCATGTCTAAGTATTTACTTCCTGATTGGTGAACACACCCAGCGCAACCGTGACGCTATGTCAACATTGTTCTATTCGTTCGCAGTTGCTGCTGTTTTTTGGGCCATCGTCAACCTGATAAGGCCAACCAGTGTTGTGGACATAAATCTGATCTTCTCGCTAGAGGGAAAACTAAACGATGTGATGATGCCAATGTGGCTTGGGCTAATTTGGATTGGGATCATGGGCTCATTTATCCCGATGCTCCTTGACTACATCGCCCTAGGTAATCTCTCAGCCACAGCGGTTGGTGTTATAGCAACCGCCGAAACAGTCTTTGCAACCGTATTTGCCTGGGCTTGGCTAAATGAATCAATGACAACTCTTGAGGTTATTGGGGGTTTAATAGTGGTGACGGGAATTGTTCTCGCCGAAACATCTCGAACACAATCAATAAAGGTCTAAATGTCTAAGCGTGAAATCAGCAACAACTCTTTGGCAATGATTGCAACTGTTGCCCTTGTTGGCATCCTTGCCTCAGCTATTGGCTTTTTTAGCCCTGACTATTGCACCGTACCCCAGCAAGACGACTGGACATCTTGTGAGGCAATTGCTCAACAACGCAACATCGGTTCGATTGTCATCTTTGCTGCATGTGTGATTGGTTTTGCTCTCTCAATAACTAAACGTCGTAAGCAAACCCGCGATTAGGCTTTAGTCATGACTAGCAAAGCTGCTGCCAAGATGCATAGCTCAACTTCTGAAACTATTGCCCTGCGAGAAGATGTAATCAACTACGCAAGAGAGCGAATGGCTTTAAATCCAGCTCCCCTGGATGGCCCACAAACACTCGAGTTCCTACAAAAGCATGCCAGTGGCACAATCTCTGAAAAAGGTTTGGGTGGCAAGAAAGCCCTGAAGGTATTTGAAGACGTTTTAGCTCCAGCGTGTATCTCAACAGATCATCCTGGCTACCTAAGTTTTATTCCAGTTGCACCAACTGAGGCTGCAACACTATTTGATCTTGTTGTTTCAGCTACCTCTGTTTATGGTGGCTCATGGCTTGAAGGTTCTGGTGCTGTCTTTGCTGAGAATGAAGTTCTAGCTTGGCTCGCTAAAGAAGTAGGGCTTCCTAAAACAGCAGGTGGAGTATTTGTTCAAGGTGGATCACTAGGAAATCTTTCTGCTCTTGTAACTGCCCGTCACGCTGCAATTGCTGCTCGCAAGAAAGCAGGGTTGAAGACTCCAAAGCGTTGGTCAATAATTGCCTCCAAAGAATCGCACTCATCTTTGAAAGCAGCTGCCCGAGTAATGGATATCGATGTTGTCTTAGCTGATGTTGATTCAGAGGGCAGACTTAGAGGAAAAGCTGTCCTTAAAGCTGCTAAGAAAATCAAAGATGGTTTATTCGCAGTTGTTGCTACCTCTGGCACAACTAACTTCGGCATCGTTGATCGACTAGATGAAGTTGGGTCAGCTGCCAAAAAACTTGGAGCTTGGTATCACATCGATGGTGCATATGGTTTGGCTGGAATCTTAGATCCAGCAAGTAAGCATCTATTCAAGGGAACCGAGAAAGCAGATTCCTTCATCGTAGATCCACACAAGTGGCTCTTCACTCCTTTTGATTGCTGTGCTCTGGTTTATAGAAAGCCAGCTCTAGCCGCTGCTGCTCATACTCAGCACGGCGAATATCTAGATGCTCTTACCGATGGTGGCGATTACAACCCAAGCGATTACGCATACAACCTCACTAGAAGAGCACGCGGATTACCACTTTGGTTCTCCTTGGCTACCTACGGAGTCAAGGCTTATAGAACTGCCATTGCTGAGAACATCAAGCTTGCTCACCAGATTGCTGATGTAATCCGAAAGAGACCTGGACTCAAATTGGTCAGAGAACCAGAGTTATCCATCGTGGTCTTTGAGAAAGAAGGATGGAAACTAGCCGATTATCAAACCTGGTCAGACCAAATTCTCAAAGAGGAACTTGGTTTCATAGTGCCAAGTTCGCACCAAGGTAGACCAAATGCAAGATTCGCTATCGTCAATCCACTAACAGATCTCGAGCTACTTACTCGATTACTTGATTCAATGGATGAAGGCAAATGAAGGTAACCATCGCTCCTGCTCCCCCATCTCTTAGCCGAGTCAAAGCCCAAACTAGAAAACCAATTCGAGTTGCACTTATCCAAATGCATTGGGACTCAAACGAGAGTACTCATTTAGCCAATCTGGATAAAGGCATCGAACTAGCTTCTCAAGCAGGAGCTCATATGGTTTTCTTACCTGAGCTAACACTCAGTAGATATCCTGCAGATAAATTACCGGTGGGCAAACCTGCTGCGATAGCGGAAAGCCTTGAAGGTATAACATTTCAATTTGCTCAAGCAGCTGCCGAAAAACATGGCGTCTATGTTCATGCATCGTTGTATGAAGACACTGAGTTAGCCGATGGCCGAGGAACCAATGTTGCCATCATGGTTAACCCTCAAGGTGAACTGATTTGTTACACACCCAAACTTCACATCCCAGTAACTGCTGGTTACTACGAAGATCAATACTTTGCACCAGGACCTAACACTCCTGATGGCTATCCTGTTTATGAAGTTGAGGTTGGCGAAGATGCAACGCTAGCTAGCTTTGGTCTGCCTACCTGTTGGGATGAATGGTTCCCTGAAGTAGCAAGAGCTTATTCACTTCAAGGTGCTGAAGTGTTGGTGTATCCAACTGCTATTGGCTCAGAGCCGGATCATCCAGACTTTGACACAGCTCCACTATGGCAACAGGTCATTGTTGGTAACGGTATCGCTAATGGAACTTTCATGATTGTGCCTAACCGTTGGGGTAACGAAGGTTCATTGAACTTCTACGGATCTTCATTTATCTCTGACCCTTATGGTCGAGTTCTGGCTAGTGCCTCCAGAAACGAAGATGAGGTCTTGGTGGTCGATCTTGATTTAGATCAGCGCAGAGACTGGCTAGACCTCTTTCCTTTCCTAGCAACCAGAAGACCTGATACCTATCAAGCACTTCTGAAGCCAGTAGTTAATCACAGAACTGATTCAGGTGATGGAATTGATGGTGGCATTGCTGGAGTCGAGCAAAGCACCACGGAGGATTTGCAATGACCTGGAAAATGCCTGCCGAATGGGTAAAGCATGAGCGCACCTGGCTTTCATTCCCTGCCAGTGAGTACGCAACACCTGCTGAAGAAAGTTATGCAGCCTGGTCGGCGGTTGCAAATGCAGCTAGTGAATATGAGCCAGTGATTGTTCTGGTTGACCCAAAGCAAGAAGCTATTGCAAAGAAATACCTATCCAGTGAAATCACCCAAATGGTTTGCGAACTTGATGATTCATGGCTGAGAGATAACGGTGCCACCTTTGTGGTTAATACTGAATCTGGAAAGCTTGGTGCAATTGATTGGCGATTCAACGGCTGGGGTGCTCTTGAATTCGATGACTACCAAAAAGATGATTTAGTGGCAGCATTCATGGCTGAGCATGCAAAAGCAGAAGTTATTCGAAGTGAACTCACCAATGAGGGCGGTGGCATCCACGTCAACGGCAGTGGGCTACTCCTTGTTACTGAGACAGTTCAACTGGGAGTTGAAAGAAACCCTGACTGGACTAGAGCAGAAGTTGAGCAAGAACTAAAAGACCGACTTGGCGTAAATGAAGTTGCTTGGATTAGAAGGGGCCTTACTCGCGACTATGAGCAGTATGGAACCAAGGGTCACATCGATATCGTGGCCTGTTTTGCAGATGAGAAAACTATTCTGATGCACGACCAACAGGATCAGAACCACCCTGATTACTCTGTGAGCCATGAGGTAGCTGCCAGATTGTCTGAACTCAAGGACATAAACCTAATCAAAGTTCCTGCCCCTCAGATTCGCAAAGACTCTCACGGTTTTGTGGACTACTCATACATCAACCACTACATTCTCAACGGAGCAGTGCTGCTCTGTGCTTTCGATGACCCTAACGATCAGGTAGCCAAAGGCATCCTCGAAGATGCTTATCCATGGCGCGAAATAAGGCTGATTGACGCTAGACCAATCTTCGCTAGAGGCGGTGGTATCCACTGCATTACTCAGCAACAGCCCGCTATCTAACGATTACGGCGTGGGGTCATTTCCAGACTCATATTTGGCGTAAATTATCCATATGCCTCAAACCCCTTTGCACGCTGAACACGCCCGTCTAAGGGCTAGCTTCACCGATTTCGGCGGTTGGGACATGCCGGTCAGATACTCAAGTGATCTAGCTGAACATGAGGCAGTAAGAACAAATGCTGGGCTATTCGATATCAGCCACATGGCAGAAATCTTTATCCAAGGCGTTGATGCTGCAGCATTCCTTGACTACTGCCTTGTAGGGCAAGCGTCACTTATCGAAAATGGCAAAGCCAAATACTCTTTGATATGCAATAACGATGGTGGCATCATCGATGACCTAATCGTCTATCGACTATCCGAAGAATCTTTTCTCGTTATCGCTAACGCTGGCAACAGGGATGCTGTTGTGTCTGCTCTCGAGACCAGAGCCTCAGCAGTTGGTTTCGATGGAGTTCAAGACAAGACCGACGACTATGCCCTACTTGCTATACAAGGACCTAACGCCACAAAGATTCTGCAAGGAATAACAGACACAGATCTTTCAACTCTTTCTTACTATTCAATAGGTGAAGGAACCGTTACTGGCGTAAAGGCATACCTTTGCAGAACTGGTTACACCGGCGAAGATGGTTTTGAAGTTCTATTTAGTTCAGAAGATGCAGTGAAGGTTTTCAATGCACTTATCAATGCAGGTGCAGTTCCTTGTGGTCTAGCTTCAAGAGACACCTTGAGACTAGAGGCAGGAATGCCTCTTTACGGACACGAACTAAATCTTGATGTAGATCCTTATGAGGCAGGCTTTGGCAGAGTTGTCAGGCTTGAACGCAATGACTTTGTTGGAAGAGACGCACTTTTAGAGCTTTCAAACAAGACTCAATCAAGAAAACTAGTTGGTCTTGTTGGAGAAGGTAAGAGAGCAGCTAGAGCCGATTACCCGCTATTTGCAGATAGTGATTCAACTGTGCAAATAGGCATCATCACCTCAGGTGCCCTATCGCCTACCCTGGGTTACCCAGTAGCTATGGGCTACCTAGAGACTGAATTTTCTGAAATCGGCAGCACCGTAAGTGTTGATATCAGAGGAACCCGGCTACCAATGACTATTGTCAAACTACCTTTCTACAAACGTTCAAAATAACCCAAAAGGAAAATCATGAG
>CANKLZ010000025.1 GCA_947483795.1 Micrococcales bacterium
CGAATCGAATACGTGCGTTCTATAAACGATGATGGAACTTACACGTCATGGGAAGTTCAGCGACTTCAACCCTAGAGACTTTGAGGGTGTGTGCCGACAATCGCTTGCCAACACACACCTGGTTCTACCTAGTACAGATAGTTTCGACAATCAAAATGATTATCTTCACCACCAGTATCACCAGATCAACAATCTGACTAATAGTCATTTTGTATCTCCTCTCATAAGGCATGGACTCGGGAGAGGGTCTAACCGGAAGGGGGATAACTTCTTTCAAAAGACAGAAATATTCCCTATACTCGAAACCAAGGAAAAGTTTCGGAAGTCTTTTTTCCGATTAGATCCTCTGTCAAGAGGTCAAACAATTACCCCGGTTGCCGCCGGGGTTTTTGTCTAACTGCTGACTAGACATTCCATGCGTCTGCTAGCAGAAGTAGTTTGTCAAAGTGTGAATTTTTCTGCTCAAGAACTCCACAGGCTGACTTCTACAAAGACTAGTGTGAAGTAAATGAAATCTTCTTTGCACTCATGATTACTTGGATTCTCTTCACCGCAGATTTACTCATGCCAGGCAGAGCAGTTAGCTCTTGAAGAGTTATTCTTCGAAGGTCAGATACTTTGTATAGCTTGGCTTCCACTAAAGCTTTCCTTGCGGGTCCTGTGAGCCCAATCCGATACCACTCTTGCTCTAGTTGAACCTGATCTGGTTGAGGCTTCTTTGGTGGCTTTGGAGGCATAAGGTAAGTATAGGCAGACTACGTTACTAAGTACTTGGGGATTCAAGGGGAGAGCAAACCTTTTCGTTCTTCTTCTCAGCAATGAGTCAGCTAATTCAAGGCATAGGGGTAACACTCTCAAACTAGACTTACTAAATGAGAACAAAAGTACTTGGATTACTAACTGCGACATTAATTACTGTGTCAGCACTGTCCGCCCCAATCATGTCTAATCCAGCTGTTGCAGCGACTTCTTACACAGTCACTTTCAATGCCAACGGTGGATCAGGGACTATGGCTAAGCAGGTGATACCTGTTAAGGGGAAAGTTCTTTCAACAGTCAAGTTCACCAGAGACGCTCACAGATTTATCGGCTGGTCACTTACAAAGACCGGGCCAGTTAAGTACTTTAAGACTTCCATTGTGAGAACTAAAAAGAACCTCACTGTCTACGCTCAATGGAAACCAACTGTTGCAACTCCTTCTTTGCTGGGCCACAATCTAGGGAAATTGTTGTGGTCAGACTCATTCACAGGTACTGCCGATGGACTAATTGATAGCACTAACTGGACTTCTAGATATTGTGGACACGAGAACGCTAACGGTGGTGGAACCTGTCACAACTCAGAGAAGCAGTGGTACACACCAGATGCTATTCGCCTTGATGGAACACCACAGGGTAATGCTGTGATCACAACTAAGCGAGTGACCACTGCACCTACTAACGCAGGTAACTGTATGTCACCTCCTTGCAGCTACACAAGCGGACGCTTTGATACTCAGAACAAAGTTTCATTCAAGTATGGGTACATTGAGACTCGAATGAAGATGCCAGCTGGTGGAGCCAACTGGCCTGCCTTCTGGGCACTAGGTGATGCAATGACCGAAGTCGGTTGGCCTCTAGCTGGCGAGATAGACATCGCTGAGCAGGGCGGAAACCTTCCCATGAGAAACTCTGCAGCAGTTCACTTCTCCAAGACCAACACAGCTACCTGCTGCGGTAATCATAGTTACGTCGTGGGAGAAGAAAAGTACCAAGCCAACTACCAAGCTGACTTTCACACCTATGGCCTCGCCTGGCAACCAAACAGACTTGAGTTTTATGTGGACAGAGAAGTGTTCTGGACCGTCACCCCTGTCAATGTTAGTGGCCAGTGGGTATTCAATGAACCGTTCTTCTTGATCTTGAACAATGCTGTTGGTGGCAACGTCGGATTCGGCGGAAGCTACACCGGTTGGGCTGAGAGCAAGACCATTATTGACTACGTTCATGCTTGGGAACTAAACGGTCAAGGGCTAGTCGTCAAGAAATAGCACCTAAGCTCAGTTTTATTCGTTATTTAGAAGGACATCAGGCGCTATTTCGTAGAATCGCAAAAGTGCGAGAATCACTTGAAAATGTCTCGCCTTGTTGGACTAGTCAAATGAGCGAGGCAGGTACAGAGACCAGAAACAGGTTGCTAAACACTGCTGTTGTGATGTCTGCTTTTACTTGAGCTAGAGGCAAAGTCTTGAACTCAGCAACGTAATCAAAATCAGTGCCAAATGGATCACTCTTTTCAGAGTGATGAATAAGAGCGCTGGTTGATAACTGGTTAGGCCACCACTTGTTGTTAGCGGACGGTGCTGTACCAACGCCCTGAGGTACAGGGCACTTTGCTTCTTCAGTCATTTGAATATCCTTCTGTGATTACGCCTTGGATTGGCTCAAGAATACCAGAGCGATAACTTGAGTTGACGAATGGGATAGGGCTACTGGAACGATTCAGTGCATACTCCCAACCTTCAAGGGTAAGTAGACTGCTTATCATTATGAAGATTCTAAGAACTGTAACTCGAATTGCTTTAGGTATAGCACTGACTGGTGCTGGTATCTCTCATTTAGGTTCAGCAAGGGAAACCTTTAGAGCTCAGGTGCCAACCTGGATTCCGTTGGATGCAGACTTTGTAGTTCTCGCCAGTGGTGTAGTTGAGATAGTTCTAGGGCTCTGGCTAATCTCCGGATACAAAGCACCTCTTGCAGGATCATTAGCCGCATTGTTTTTCATAGCCATATTCCCAGGCAATATTTCCCAATGGCTGACACAGACAGATGCGTTTGGTCTTAACACCGATGAGGCACGACTGACTAGGCTCTTCTTTCAACCAGTGCTAGTGCTTTGGGCACTATGGGCAACTAGCTCAGTTGCTTGGCTCAAGAGCCTGCGCAAGAACTAGGCGTCAGCTGGGTATCTAGAACCGTCAGCAAAGTTACCAAACAGGAAGCCTTCACCTTCAGTTACTGATTGAACTAGAAGATCTCCACCAACGAAACAGCCTCGCCAGCTAGCTCCACGGCCACCGAAGGTTTCTGCTTTATCACCGCGTGAACGTGGCTTGTTGATACCGAACTTGAAGGCTTGGGATTCTTCCTTGACTCTTTCACCTAGAGCTAAATCGTCTGTAGCAAGTGAGCTAACAAGGTTTCCATTAGATACGTTCATAGCAGCAATTAGTTCTGCTTCAGATTCTGCCAACACAATTGAATCAAGTGGACCGAAAGGTTCACTGTGGTGGATTGACCAGGTGGTTGGTGGGCCTAGAACTGTGTGTGGTGCAATGTATGCAGATCTGTCTTGACCAGTAAGGAATGTGCCATCGTCGAGGCTACCCACATATAGAGGAACAGCTCCGCGAAGAACAGCTTCATCGAATGAACGTTCCAACTCTGAGACTTTCTTAGAACTGATTACTGGACCGAAGTGTAATTCTGGGAAGTCATCGCTTGCATTAGCAACTGCTAGCGGGTGCCCGAACTTCAATCCCTTCACTACATCCAGATACATCTCAAGGAACTCAGGGAATAGATTTCTTTGAACTACGTAGCGAGGGTAAGCAGTACAGCGCTGTTTAGCGTATTCAAAACCTTTGGTCAGATGTGCTGCTAGTTCACTCCAGTTTGGTTTGCCCCAAACACCCCAAGAGTTCAAGCCCTCTTGCTCAAGAATGTGACGAGTAGCAAGAGATGTTAGTGATGTTGCAGCAGCACGTCCATTGTTACGTCCACCAACAAAAGCTAGAGCACCAAGGTCTGATGAACTGACAAGTGCGGGAGCTAGTTCACCACCTGAACCAGAGATAAGTGTTACCGGTAGTCCGGCTCTTGCCATCATGGCGTGAGCAAGGGTTAGAGCGTGGAAACCACCTTGGGTTGGAGTTTTCGCAATTACTGCGTTGCCAGCTAGCAGTTGAACTAGTTCAGCATGAACTAAAACGCTTAGTGGATAGTTCCAGCTGGCAATATTTGAGATGGGACCTTTCATTGGTGTGCGACCAAGCACTTGACGATCTATTTCTTCTAGGTACCATTCGACACCTTCAATACAGCGATCAACATCAGCACAAGCCAACTTCCAAGGCTTACCAATTTCCCATAGCAATAAAAGCGCAATCAAATCTCTTTGCTCTTTTAGTAGCTCAAGAGCCTTAGCCACTTTTGCTTTGCGTTCATCAAGAGAAGTCTTTGACCAAGGTCCATGCATCTTTGATGCCTGGTCGACTGCATCTTGTGCCTGAGCTAGCGAGAGCATTGTTGGGCCAACAATGAAACTCTGGTCTACTGGAGTGATGTGTTGTTGTTGAACACCGATGGAGACCCACTCACCGCCGATTAAGTTGCGTATAGAAGATGTATCAAAAGCTTCTGGTGCAGCCTGCCTAGCACGCTCGAAGGTGCTTGCAAAGTCAGTGCCGCTTTTTAGTATTAGGTCCATATGTGATTTAAGCACACATTTCGAAGCAAGTTGGAACATCTAGTTAGTGATTAGCCAAAATGTAACCTAGTGGTAGTTGGCACAACTGAAACTACTTAGCTTTGGCAGTGATCTCTTCTGAACCGATGCGGTTGGCTTGGAAAGTATTCACTTCAGCCTCATCTGGATAACCGATAGCAATTCCATAGATGAGCTTGTATCCCTTAGGGATCTCAAACTCCTCATGAACGGCCTTAGGCCAGATAGCCACTGCACCTTGGGCACATGTGCCCAGTCCTTTAGCGTGAGCGCTGAGCATTAGGTTCTCTGCAAATAGGCCGGCATCGTTCGCTGCAAAGACAGATAGTCCTTTATGGATAAACACAAAGATCTCCACCGGAGCATTGAAGAACTCGTAGTTCTTAGCCCATTGAGCATCTCTAGCCTTTTTATCGCCTCTGGCAACACCGAGCATTCCGTACAGCTCTTTACCAACTCTCTTTGCCCTCGGCTGCAAAGACTTCGGGTATGGCTTCATGATTGGGTAGTCGCTTAGAGGCCAGGCTTTAGGGGTTAGCAAGAACTTGATCTTGTCCTTGAGGCTTCCGCTAGTCATACCTGAGCCAACACTCCAACGTTCGAGCATGTCCTTAGAAATACGGTCTCTAACTTCACCTGTTGCAACCGCAACTAAGAAAGGCCTCGTGTTGCTCCAGCTTGGAGCAGTAAGACCATCTTCTAAAAGCTCATCGATGATTTTGGCATCCACTGGATCTGACTTGAATGAACGAGTGGATCTTCTACTTACAAGGAACTCGCTGAACTCTTTTGAATTAATCATCTTTCAAGGCTACCAAGTGATTTCGTATTGCGACTTAAATGAGTTTGGGGTGACCTAAAAGGCCACCCCAAACTCGCTAGAACGTATTAGCCGATTCTTGTGATTCGACCATCAGTTAGCATCTGGACAGGGCCGTTAGCACTGTCGCGGATGATTGCGTTGCGAACTAGAGTCTCTAAGACATCGCGAGTCTTAGCCTTGGCTAGTCCACCTAACATGGTGTATCCATCTCCACCGGCAACCATGAAGTCATTGGTCGCTAGTGTGTATGAAACGGATCTGTCGTTCAGGATTGGAGTTCCGTCAGTTAGAGTGACCGCAGTTACGCGACCGCTGTTAGCTGCCTTCGACATGTCGAAGGTGAACTTCAATCCAGATACCTGAGGGAAACGTCCCGCTCCGGTAGCAATCTGGGAAACTCCATTTTCTAGAGCAGCCCAAACATCTGCACCGGTGATGGTTGCTGTTGCTGCTGAGTTTCCAAAAGGAAGCACAGTTGCAACGTCACCCACGGTTAGTGTGTATGGACCGGAGCTAGTTACACGCCATGGAGTTGCAGCAACAGTTGATCCAGCAACAATGCTTGCCCAGGTTGGGCGAACAATCGAAGCATCGCTAGGAACAAATGTCTTTGCTGGAAGCATGTCTCTCAAACCTCCACCGTTGATGATTGCAATCTGAGTACCCATTGCAGTTCTTAGGTTGTCAGCGACATAGTTACCAAGTCCAGTTTCGTAGTTACGTTGGATAGCAGGTGTTCCACCGTTGGCAGCAACATCTGCAATCTGACCGATTACTACGTTGTACTTAGTTCCAAGCTGAGCCTTGTAGCCATCCAACATCGCGATAGCGTCTTGGTTCAAGCTTGTAGCTGAAAGTGCTGTACCAGCTGTTGCTGTTACACGAGGAACAACCTGCTCTACTAGAGCACCCATTGTTGTTCTGCGAGCAGAGTCAACACAGACGTGAACCTTGTTGTAAAGAGTTCCTGAGTTTGGCACCTGAGCAACGGTCTGCTTACCAACGATACCTGCGTACTTCAAGTGGCTGTGGCCACCCAATACAACGTCAGAACCAGTTAGTAGCGGAGAGATATCTAGAAGTCGACCCTGAGCAGCACCAGTAGTTTCGTTGAAAGTTCCGAAACCCTCGTGAACTAGGGAAACAACAATGTCAGCTCCAGCTGATCTAGCAGCCTTGATAGCCCCTTGGATCTGGTTCTTGGTAGCTGGGTTGGAAGACAGAATGTCACCCATGACAATGTTGCCCAAGTTACCAGGGAATACCTGCTCGTAAGTGTCAGGGGTGTTCAATCCAACAACACCTAATCTGATACCGCCACGGTCAACAATTGTCCATGGAGCAGTCAGCTGGCCCTTTGAGTTTGCACTAGTCAATTCACCCAAGCTTGAGTAGTTAGAAACTACCCACTTGAAATCAGATGCTGCAATTTGGGCGTTTAGGTAGCTTAGGTTCTTGTCGTGCTCGTGGTTACCGAATGTGCTTACGTCAACACCCATGAAGTTCATTGCCTTCACAGTTGGGATTTCATCAAACACAGTTGATAGTGGAGGTGAAGCACCAAAGTTGTCACCACTTGATAGAACGAAAGTGGCTGGGATTTTAGCGCGGTCAGAAGCAAAGTTAGATGCAATAACAGGCGCACCGCTTGTGTATGTGTCTATACCTGAAGCAGTTGTCTTGGTGTAATCAAGGGCCCCGTGGAAGTCAGAGAACGCGTTAACTTGCAGTTCCTTAACATCACGAATCGGAGCTGTGTTTACCAATGCAACAAGAGGTCTAGATCCAAGTTCTGCATTGATAGCAGGCACTGAACCAACTGCAGTTACAGAGCCATCTAGTTCAAGAGCGTAGAAACCTTTACCGTTTGAAGCCAAAGCGGCATCCTTGATGCGTCCAAGTGACTGAGGAATAACTGGTGCATCACCAAAGGCAGCTACGCTGCCTGCAGTCGTTACTGCCCAGAACCCTTCACCTGTTGCGCGAGCAATCACCTTGTTGTAGTTACCCTTAGGAAGCTTGCCGCTTTCTGCACCACCAACACCAATTACTTGACCGGTTAATGTAACGAACCACATGCCCTTACCAGATGAAGTTGCAGCAGCGCCAATAACTTTTGACCTAGTGACTGCGCCAGAAGTTTCAATAGCGGTTGCACCAGCAGAGGCAGATACTTCACCCTTGCTACCGATTAGGTAGTAACCCTGACCGTTGTATGAAGGAACAATTGCAGCGGTTGGACCAGCAAGTGGAGCAGCTGTGATGGTTGCATCACCTAGAGCTACAACACGTCCTGCTGGAGCTAGTAACCAAGCACCGTTACCGGTTGGTGTTGGTACTGAACCAAAGTAAGCAGACGAACTTGGAGTTACTCTCTTGAATGATCCAGTGGATGATCCCAAGTTACGGCTGTATCCTCTGTTGTCAATTCCAAAGAATCCAGTCTTTGCAGCTCCAGGCTCAACTGAAGTTGAAGCAACTGAGCCAGCGCTAAAGCCAAGTGAGTTCACAGCGAACACCTTGAATGCAGCAGCAGCTGAACCGATAGCTGGTACGAAGGCAGATGTCTTGTCACCGTCTACAGAAGTAGTACAGGTTCCAGCACCTCCATCGACTATGAACTTAGAAATAGGAGCATTTCCATCGGTAGCTGGGTTTGACCATGAAACAGTGAACCCACCTTCGGCTGGAACTACAGAGACATTTAGCGGTTGACCAGGAACCGCAAAAGCAGTAGCTGCGGTAGCACTGTTTGGAGACACAGCTAGTGCAGCTAGTAGAAGGAACGATGCGAAAAGTGACACAAATTTAGAATTAGTCTTCATGCCAGAATCTTAGTAATGAATCTATGACAATCAAGTGGGCAAACGGCCCGATAGAACTAAGTTGACTGGCAGTTCACCAGATATTTTCTTTAAGTTAAGTTTGCGGTAGCTCACAGGAGTGGACGTTATCCGTGCAGTTTACGAAGCTCAACTTTTCTATTACAAGCCTTGGAACCCCAGGCCGCCAGCTCCCTAGCCTGTTCTTCAGATTCGGCATTTATCAGCCAGAAGCCGGCCATGAATTCATCAACGTTATGAAGTGGCCTTTCAGTGAAAAGCCCAGCCTCGGCTCGATTATCAATCACTGATGCTTGGCTCGGGTCATCTATGCCACAAGCCATGATCAACTGACCGTTTTCGGTCAGGTGATCGTTGAATTCGTCAATGGCAGCCATTTCATTTGAACTAGCAGAATTACTTCGGTCATCTATTACTGCGATTAGAAATCTCATTACTCTTCCTTAGACGTGAGTGGGCAACCAATATTCTAGTCAGCAGATTCCTTCGGCCCATTATTTCGAACTGCAGTTATTCTTGGCTAATGGCTAGAGTTGCTCAAACAAAAGGAGGGTTCCCTCCAAAGATCTGTGTGACTTGTAAGAAGCCCTTTGAATGGCGTAAAAAATGGGAAAGAGATTGGGCCAACGTGCTCTACTGTTCCAAGAAATGTAAGTCCGCATGATCGACAGAATTATCTACGTCCCATTCGATCACCTAAACCTCGAACATGGTGCATTAGCTAAAGCCAGCCCAAAGACTGATCTAGTTGTTTTAGTTGAGAGCAAAAGAATGGTCTCTGGAAGAGATTGGCATAAAGAACGTTTGTTCTTCATGATCTCTTCAGCAAGACACTTTGCTAACGAACTGGAGGCTAAAGGATTTCAAGTTCAATACATAAAAGCCGAGTCAACAATTGCTGGTCTCGATAAGGCTCAGAAATCAATCGGTAACAAGGTGTCAGTAGTTTGTGCTGAGCCATCATCTATAAAGCAGTATGAACTGCTACAGAAGTATGGTGTGGAGTTCGTGCCCAACGACTTCTTCCTAACGCCAAGAGATTTATTTAGAGATTGGGCTTCAAAACAGAAGTCATTTGTAATGGAGAACTTTTACCGTCTACAAAGAACTCGTTTAGGCATTCTTGTTGAAGATGGCAAACCTGTTGGTGGTCAATGGAACTTCGATCAAGATAACCGTTTACCTCCACCTAAGAACTACACCTGGCCTGCATACCTTGAACAAACTAGAGACGAAATAGATCTTGAAGTTGCTAAAGAACTAAAGATGGATGTGACAACAACTTGGGCAACCACCAGAGCCGGAGCTTTGGCTCAGCTAAAACACTTCCTCAAATATCACATGGATGCTTTCGGTCCTTACGAGGACGCTGTAGCTAAAGACAACTGGGCTATGCATCATTCATTGCTGAGCCCTTACATCAATAACGGATTACTACATCCAGCCGAAGTTATTGCAGAAACTATCAAGGCTTATGAGAAGAATGGTTACGCAATTCAATCTGTTGAGGCATTCATCCGACAGGTTATTGGTTGGCGTGAATACATAAATGGTATGTATTGGTTCTTAGGTTATGAATACAGAGAAGCTAACGCACTAAACGCTAATCGAACTCTTTTGACCGTGTTCAAAAACTCTAAGGCAACATCAATGAACTGCGTTCAAGGAGTAGTAGGGGACATAGAAAAGAGAGCTTGGACCCATCACATTCCTAGGCTCATGATCTTAAGTAACCTCGCTCTTATTACAGGAGTGAATCCTCAAGAGTTCTTGGATTGGATGAGAGAGAACTTCATCGATGCAACTGAATGGGTAATGGTTCCTAACATCATCGGTATGGGCACCTACGCCGATGGTGGCAAGCTAATGACCAAACCATATCCTGCAGGTGGGGCATACATCTCTCGCATGACTGAGTTCTGTAAAACATGTGTGTATGACCCTAAGAAGAGATCAGGCGATGATGCCTGCCCATTCAGCACCTTATATTGGGACTTCTTAGATAGACACCGTGAAACTTTCAAGATGAATCACCGAATGGCTCAGCAGCTCAAAGGCATAGACCGACTTACTGACTTGGAAGAGCTAAGAGTAAGAGCACAGGTAGTGCTCAAGGGCCTAGATAAAGGAACAATCTAGAACTAAAAGCCTTAGAGGCGTAGTCTTTAGATATGCGAGCAAAGCCTTTACTCATCTTTGATGGTGACTGTGGTTTTTGTACAACAGCAACCAATTTCATTCTGAAACACACATCAACCCCTATTGATGCAGAGCCATATCAGTTTCTGGATCCAACTACATATGGACTTAGCCTTGAGCAGGTAAAGGCAAAGGTCTACCTAGTGGTTGACGGCCACAACTACGCAGGCCATGAAGCTTTCGCAAACCTGTTCAAGATTCAGAACAACTTACTGCTCAGGGTTATTGGCAACTTGATTCTTGTGCCACCTTTTGTTTGGCTTGCAAAACCTGGTTATTCACTCGTAGCTAAGTATCGCCAGAAACTTCCTGGCGGCACACCTGCTTGCAAAATGCCTCGAGACTAGCCCGTGAGGCCAACGGGCCACTTTGACTTGGGTAACCTTTAACCATGAAACCTTTCCAAATATCTAAAGAAGTAGCTGCTGCCCTAGATGTAGGTAAACCCGTTGTAGCCCTCGAATCAACAATCATTTCTCACGGCCTACCAAGACCTCAGAACCTAGCTGCTGCTATTGAGTTTGAGAACATTCTTAGAGAGCAGGGAGTAACCCCTGCAACTATTGCAATCCTTGATGGTGTTCCTCAGATTGGTTTGGATGAACGAGGCGTTGATCGCATTGCTAATGAAGATTTAGCTAAAGCCAGCGTTCGTGACATCCCTATTCTTGCTGCACGTAAAGAAAGCGGTGCAACTACTGTTGCAGCAACAGCTCACCTTGCATCTCTTGCGGGTATCCGTGTATTTGCTACCGGTGGTTTAGGTGGAGTGCACAGAGGAGCTAACACAACATTTGATGAGTCAGCAGATCTTTCTACTCTTGCTGTTACACCTATTACTGTTGTCTGTGCTGGGGTTAAATCAGTTCTTGATATCTCAGCAACTCTAGAGAGACTTGAGTCACTATCGGTTCCAGTTATTGGTTGGCAGACGAAAGAGTTCCCTGCCTTCTGGTTGAACAGATCTGGTTTACAAATTGATTGGTCACTAGATACAACCGACCAAATAGCTCAGGCCATGAGGGCACAAGATGAACTAGGTCACAACCAGGGGATTGTTATTGCTAATCCAATTCCTATTGAGCTGCAGTGGGATCCAGAAGAACACGATCGTGTTCTACAGATTGCATTCAAGGCAGCAGATTCTGCTGGTGTTCACGGTAAAGCTGTTACTCCTTTCTTACTTGGCTTAATCGTTGAAGAATCTAAGGGTAGAAGTCTTGCAGTGAACCTTGACCTCGCTAGAAACAACGTCAAGCTAGCCGGTCAGATCGCAACATCTTGGGCTAGAGCGATCTAATGAACAGGGTTCTGGTTATTGGCGATGTGATAGACGACATCATTGTTGTGCCGGAAGGTGCGATAAGAACCAACACCGATACCAATGCCAGAATTACTCAGACTCTAGGTGGCTCTGCCGGCAACATAGCTAGCTGGGCTGCTCATGCTGGTGCTGATGTCACATTCGTTGGTTGTGTTTCCTCGAGTGACGAACAGCGTGTGGCTAAAGAGTTCGAAGCGTTTGGTGTTCATCCTCAACTGCAAACAAGTAATAGTAAATCAACTGGATCTCTTGTTGTTCTAGTTGAAGGTGACTCGAGAAGCATGCTGACTGATCGAGGTGCGAACAAAGAGCTTTCGCTAGAGTCGCTAACCATTGATTACTTGAGTGATTTCTCATATGTGTTTCTATCTGGTTACACGTTGTTTGGTAGGTCTGAAGCTGAGATAAAGAACTTCATATTTAGAGTACAGGATGCAGGGGCACTACTTGCAGTTGATCCAGGTTCCACCGGATACATCAAGGACTTGGGTGTTGAAGAATTCAAGCGAGCAGTCAACGGTGTTGACATCATTGTTCCAAACGACGAAGAGTTTGAACTTCTAACTACTGAAACCTCTCACTTAACCATTGTCACCAAAGGTAGTGAAGGTGTTGACCTCTATATAAAAGGTATAAAAACAAATACCTTTGATGCTCCTGTAGTGCACGCAATAGATCCAACCGGAGCAGGCGATGCATTCGCAGGTTCATTAATTGCATACCTGGCTAACGGGGAAGAACTAAATCAAGCAATAGCAAACGCAGCAAGAACTGCTGCAAGTGCTGTTACTACTATTGGTGCCCGCCCTCAGCCTTAAATCTTTCTATTGACTCTGCAATCAGACGCTCTGCTGTTGCCTTGTCTGACCAAGTGCCAACCTTAACCCATTTGCCTGGCTCTAGATCTTTGTAGTGAGTGAAGAAGTGCTCAATCTCATCTTTAGTCTGCTGAGGCACATCATTGATGTCTTGGATGTGAGCCCAACGCTTGTCTTTGACAGGGACACATAGAATCTTCTCGTCAATTCCGCCATCGTCTTCCATAGGTAATACGCCTACTGCTCGAACCTCGACGATTACGCCTGGAAACAGAGGGTATTCAAGAAGAACCATGGCGTCTAGTGGATCGCCATCGCCACCTAGGGTGTTATCGAAGTACCCGTAGTCAATTGGATAGACGAAAGGTGTGAATAGCACGCGGTCCAAACGGACACGGCCTGACTCGTGGTCAACCTCATATTTGTTGCGGCTTCCACGAGGAATTTCGATGATGACGTCGATAGACATGGTTCTCCTAAATAGGCTTGATGTATAAAGAATACCGAAAGGCGACAATGTCTGAGCGACCTAGGCTAACCCCAGCAATGGCGGATGTCCGTCGTGCTATTCGGGATAGCTGGGATCAGGTCAACTTAGTCAAAGGTTCAACTGTCTCTGTGGC
>CANKLZ010000026.1 GCA_947483795.1 Micrococcales bacterium
ACAACGATGCTGGCAGCGCCTGCATCTGTTATAGCTTGGGTAAGTTCTTCTTGGTTTGAAACCTGAAGGGTCTTAGCTCTTGTTACGACGACCTCTGTGCCATTGACGCTTCCAGAGACACCATGCCCAGCTAGTTCTTTGACATCAGTAGCTGTGAGAGTTTGATCTAAAGACGCAATTGCTTTGGCTAGTGGATGAGCAGAAGATCGCTCAACTGCAGCCGCCATGGCAATTGCTTCTTTACTGTCTGTGCTTCCCAAAGCAATAATCTTGGTCACTTCTAAGTGACCGGTTGTTAGTGTGCCGGTCTTATCTAAAACGACCTTGGTAACTTTACTTAGAAGAGAAAGGGTATCTGGGTTTCGAATAACTATTCCTTGTTTCGCTCCCATTGAAGTCGCTACTACGAGACTCATTGGTACTGCTATTCCTAAAGCACAAGGGCAGGCAATTACTAGAACTGCAATGGCCGCAGATAGCCCTTGACCAGAATCTCCAAGGGCTAAAGCCCAAACTAGATATGTTGCAACAGAAAGAATAATTACTGAAGGAACGAACACTGCAGAGATTCTGTCAGTTATTGACCCTATCTTGCTCTTCTGGGCTGTTGCCTCTCTAACTAGATCTGCAATCTGAGCAATACGGCTTGAAGAAGAAATTGCTGTTGTTTTTATAACTAAGGCTGGGCCTATGTTGAGTGAACCTGCAGCAACCGTGCTTTTTAGAGTTACTTCGACAGGAAGTGATTCCCCTGTGATTAAGGAATTGTCTATTTGGCTTGCGCCTTCAACAATCTCGCCATCAACTGGAATTCTCTGGCCTGTAGCAACGACTACTAGATCACCTAGTTTTACGAGGCTTGTTGGAATAGTTTCCTGAGCTGAACCTTTTCTTACTTCTGCTGTTTCAGGAATTGCACTTAGCAGTGCTTTCACTGAGTCTGTGGCTGATCTTCTGGTTCTAACCTCTAGCCATCTACCGAATAGAACGATGGTTGGTACAACTGCGGCTACTTCAAAATAAACTTCATGACTGCCTGTGAACACTTGAACGAAGCTATAAACGTAAGCGACAGTAACACCAAGAGATACAAGTGTGTCCATGGTTGCTGTCTTGAGTCTTAGGTTCTTTACCGCTGCCTCGTGAAAAGGCCAAGCTACCCAAGCTGCTACAGGGAAGGTAAGAACTGCTGCAATGACGTTCCAGTTATCTGGCATAAGTTCATGGAACATGCTGACTATGGCAACTGGGATTGAAATCAATGCACCTACTACTAGACGCCAAATCATCAGCGTTAGTGTTCCGCGGTCATTGCCTACTTCGTAGCCGGCATCACGGACTGCTTGGACTAGAGAATCTCTAGATACTTCTGCACTGGAAGTGATGTGGGCGGTTTCACTAGCGAAGTCAACATAGGCGTTGACACCGGTAACTTTATTCAGGTTCTTTTCTACACGACGAGCACAAGCAGTGCAGGTCATCCCCTGAATATCAAGTTCTAACTTAATTTGTAGCCAGCCTCTTCAACTGCTGCTAGAACTTGGGCTTGGTCAACGCTTTCATCAACGCTTAGGGAAGCTGTTCCAGTCTGAGATGAGACCTTTACATCTGCAGCTCCTGGAAGCTTTGATAGTTCCTTGGTCACAGACATTTCGCAGTGACCGCAGGTCATTCCCTCAATTTTTAGATCAATAACTTTAGACATCAATTCCCTTTCGTTGCCTCAATTATCCCATGCCCTTGAGCCTTGGCATACTTGAGCAACCCTCTCAATCCGGCCTTTCGCTTATGACTTAATCCTGTACAGATGATTTACAGGCTTCGGGCTTACCATTGACTCATGAAGCGAACATCAAAAATAGGAGCCTTGGTTCTAGGTGCGGCCCTGCTTGGCCTGAGCCTCTCCGGTTGTGCATCCACGAATACTCCAAACGGAGCAGATCAGAAGCAGATGGCTCCAGACTCCCATCACGGCTCTGACCACACAATGTCCATTACAGACAAGCAAAGCTTTGCTGAAGCTATGATTCCTCATCACCAGCAAGCGATTGACATTTCTGAATTTGCTCCGCAGAACACGACTAACCAAGGAATATTGGCCATCGCGGAAAAGATTATTTCAGAACAAGGCCCAGAGATTGAAAAGATGACTCCCTGGCTAAATGGCAAGAGCGTCGATTACACGATGATGATGGATGGCATGTTGTCCACTACTCAAATAAACATCCTAAGAGGTGTTATGGAAGCCGATTTTGACATGCTTTATGTTCAATACATGATTCAGCACCACGAAGGTGCAGTCAAAATGGCAGCCGATGCCATTGGTTTAGACGACCCTGAACTTACTGACTTTGCTAACGAGATCATCGTTACTCAGAGTGCAGAAATTGAAGAGCTAATGGCTCTTCAGAATAATTAGACAAACTAAGTACTACGAAAGGTACAAATGGCCAACTCACCAATGAAGTTTGATGTCAGCGAAGTAATTGATGGCATCAGAGGAATGGTTTCATCTGCAATGTCAGGAGCAAGCAAGATGAGTTCTAGCTCGCCATCTGCAATGGATGTCCGCATTGCGGTCATGAGTGTCATAAAGAGTGATGCTAAGAACGGTAAGGAAGTTATTCAAGCTATCCAATTAACCAGTGGCGGAACCTGGTCACCTAAGTCGAGTTCGATCTATCCTCTACTTGAAGAAATGACTGATGAGGGTTTGGTTTCAATCAAGATCGAAAAGGAACTACGCGTTTACTCTCTAACCAAAGCAGGTAAGGCAGCTCTTGCAGAGGCACTTGCCAAGGTAGAAGAAAAGAAGAGCAAGCCAAGTAATTCAACCGGCTCTAACTGGTTAGAGATGAACACAACTAGCTTGAAAGCAGGAGCAAAGCTGGCTCAAGCCTTGACCCAGGTAGCTCAGCACGGAAGCGCAGATCAGCAAAAGCGTGCTGCAGATTTGGTTGATGAGACTCGTCGCAAGGTCTACGCAATTCTTGCTGAGGACTAATTCATGACTCAAGAATCAGGAACTGATTCGAAGACTAGAAACGCAAGGGCTCTCAAATCACGTTATAGAAAAATCATGCTCTTCGCCACTTTCGCACTTGTGCAGAGTTGGTGGTTTGAACTCTTCTTACCTCAAATAGGTCTCGGTAGGTTCGTAGCCAAGGGCAGAATCAAGCGCGTAACAAGGCTGGCTAGAAAATTTCACGATCTAGCCGCTGACCTGGGTGGGCTAATGATCAAGCTAGGCCAGTTCCTATCTTCAAGGCTAGATATCTTGCCTGTTGAAATCACACGAGAATTTGAAGGTTTGCAGGATGAAGTAAAGCCTGAGAAGTTCGAAGAGATACTCGAGCAGATTGAGCGTGAACTAGGGCTTCCCGCCTCTCAAGCATTTGAATACTTTGAAGAAACCCCACTTGCTGCCGCATCTTTAGGTCAAGCACACCGAGCAAGGCTATCGCCAGCCCTAGCTATTGACCTTGGCTATTGCGATGTTGTGGTTAAGGTTTTACGCCCTGGTATTGAAGAAATAGTAAATGTTGACATCAAGGCTCTCCGCAAGGTTGGCATCATCCTTTCGAAGGTAAAACTGGTATCGAAAAGAGCTGACGCACCAGCATTAGTTGAAGAGTTTGCTGAAACCAGCTACCAAGAAATTAACTACCTAAATGAAGCAAAGAATCTAGAGAGGTTTAAAGCTAACTTCGAGGGCGACAAGAGAGTTAGAGTTCCCGAAATTGTTTGGGAAAGAACTGCTCGACGAGTTTTGTCTCTCAGCGATGTAACTGCAATTAAGATAACTGACATTGAGTCGTTAGAGGCTGCCGGCATTGATCCGAATGCCGTAGCTGCAGAATTGGCTCGAGTCACTTTCGAGCAATTCTTTGTAACTGGCTTCTTTCACGCAGACCCTCACCCAGGAAACATATTTGTCACACCTGCTCAAGCTGATGAAGACCTTGACTTTAGCCTGACCTTTATCGATTTCGGCATGATGGGTGAAATCACAGATGAAGTGAGAGTCAACCTTCAAAAGTTACTCTTCGCTTTAGCTTCCAGGGACCCAAGAGCATCCCTAGAAGCAACACAGAGGCTCAACTTCTTGCTACCAAGCGCAGACACCTATGAACTAGAGAAAGCCCTGGAGACTCTCTTTGACCGCTTCGGTGGTTTGGGTGTTGCTGACCTGATTCAAACAGACCCTAAAGAGATTAGAGACTTGGCTTTGCAATACAGCCAACTAATCCGCTCTCTACCATTCCAGTTACCGGAGAACTACCTACTGCTGTTTAGGTCTCTTTCTCTTATCTCCGGTGTAACAAGCTCTTTGAATAAGAACTTCAACTTATGGGACGCTGTTGATCCTTTTGCCAGGACCTTGCTCTCCCAAGGTGGAGGATTGCTAAAGAGCTTCGGAGCACAAGCTCTTGATGTTCTCACAACTCTTGTAAGGCTCCCCCAGAAACTAGATGCTCTAGCCTCCAAAGTGGACAGAGGAGATCTAATTTCTCGATCACCTGCTACCGAGAAACGGCTCAGAACTTTAGATTCAAGTATTAGACGAGCAACCTCAGGGATTATCTTCAGCACCCTGTTGATCTCTGGCATCTTGCTTCGGAACCAAAGTGATGACCTAGGTTCCTTCCTCATGGGAGCATCCCTTGTGCCACTGATTTATGCCATCGGCTTGTTTAGAGCACGATAATCCAAACTTGTTGCTCTTTGATTTGACAACCCGACTTTCAAAGTCTCGCGGCCAGTTGAACGATGAGCGGAATTGTGAAGAACAAAAACATTGGCAATATGGCTGGAACGATGCCTTCTAATGCGTAGAGCAAAAAAACTGATAGGTAAAATGAAAAAATTCCTACTGATGAGGCCATAAGCAAAACGAATTTCTTTGCTCTGCCCATCTCTGAGTCGTTTCCGAGTTTTGTACAAACCAACCAGAAAAGTAGGTGTCCCAATAATGCTCCCGTATAGATTCTGACAAAGCCTTGAATCGAGTTTTCAAACTCAAACGAACCATCAAAAGCACCTAAGCTGCAAAGAAAACTAGCGCAAGCGCCGCTAATCCAGGCAAGCCAGAAAAATGAAGAGTTTAGCATCTACCAATTACACTTCTTATTGAACCAGGTCACCACATCTCGGTTCGCGGGCCTTGAGCCCTCTAAATCCCAAGTTGGATTTTTATCAACCCCGAGCTCTGTTCCTATATAAATTAGTGGTGCGCCTGCTGCGTGGCAATCCCATTGGTCTTTAAAGGTAGGCCTATTTTGAATGTATGTTTTCATGTTCAATCCATATTTGGCTTGCACTTTGTCTAACACTTCTTGCCATCCAAAGTTTTGCGCAATTACAACTCCCGGACCGTAAGGGATGCAAAGTGGGACAGAGCATGCGACAAGGGTGCCAAGCCAAGGAGTAACAGCTACTTTTAATTTCTTGCTGTTTGGTAAATTATAGATATTAACATCCGAAATCAGATCAATCCAAAGATACGGATCAGCAATAATTGGGAAGACGTTTTGTTCTGGATGGAAATCAACGAATTGATAAAGTTTGCCACCCGAAAATTCAAAATGAGTTGGGATGGATTTTCCCGATGCGTCATACGCCCACGGCTCTAAGAGCCAAGAGACAGTTGAACCTTCACTATCAAAAAGTCTGTAAAGACTACCATCATGAATAGGCTCGATACCAGCAACTTTATCGACATGGAACTCATAAACCCTTGGCGCTAGAGGTGAATTAATGTTGATAAGAATTTGGGTTGACGATTCAGAAACGTTTCCAAGCTCTAGCGAGTAAGTTGGACGAACCCTGATTAATTCACCTGAAGAGCAAATATCATCCTTGCAAGGCATGGGAGCGACTTCATCCTGATTAACGAGAATCCTTCCGTCTACTATAGAAATGTCCACGGCGTTTGTTTCTGCCAGCGAAGGTGTAACTTGAGTGCAAAGTGTTATGGCAATCAGAACTGTGGTTAGTATTCTCTTCATCAATTTATCCCCTAAACTGTCCCCACAGGGAAACATTCACAACCCTACAACAATTCATTGCATAAATAGTTTAGAGATTATTTGGATATTAGCCGAGTGATAGAACAAAGCCCCGAGGTCGATGATCTCGGGGCTTTATTATTGTGGACCTAAGGGGATTTGAACCCCTGACCCCCTGCATGCCATGCAGGTGCGCTACCAGCTGCGCCATAGGCCCATGTAACTCTCCCTAGATTACTACAAATACTCAAGTGTGGTTTTGGCAGTATCCAGAACTTTTGTATAACCTAGTTGCCCTAATTGAAGATTACGTATTAGAGCGATTTGGCATTAGTAAAGCCAAATAGGTTTTAGACCTCTGCAGGTGCCTGAATGCCCTCAAGAGAAATTACTGGGCAGTCTTTCCATAGTCTTTCAATGTCATAGAAGATACGGTCCTCTTCATGCATAACGTGACAGATGATGTCACCAAAATCTAGAAGAATCCAGCGGCCAGTGGTCTTGCCTTCTCTTCTAAGAAGTTTGTGACCAGCTAGCAGCATTGCTTCTTCAACGCCATCAGCAATAGCCGAGACTTGTCTTTCGTTACGTCCTGAAACAATCAAGAAGGTATCGGCCAGCACAAAAGGAACACTCACATCAAGTGCAACTAGGTTCTCTGCCACCTTGCCTGCAGCTCCGGTTGCGGCGATTTTGGTCATTTCAATGGCACGTGCTGTTGCAGTCAATGTGTAGCTTTCTTAGTAGTTAGTTGAATAGTCCAGAATAAAACGAAATAGCAATGCCTCCGGCAATTAGTAGTGCTGCTCCAGAAATCATTGCAAAGTACCAGTATGGGTTGATTCCTCGGTGAGCGCCACCTGGAATACCCGGTTGGCCTTGAGTCTTGGCAATTACCCCTGAAACTCGAATAGGTGGAATACCTGGGATGAAGTTCTGTTGAGCGTCTTTATCAAGATCACTGTCTGTTCCATCGGCAAAGGCAATGATGTCTATCTCACCGGTTGAGGTAAGCAGTGCACTAACGTCGATGCTTCCAGTAATTACTAGCTCACCGGTATCGGTGACCAACGCTCCACCTGCTGTGATATCTGCAGGTAACTCAACAATCAGGTTTGAAGCAGTGAACTCTCCTGTTAGCGCTGAAGAAACTTTGAACTGAGGATTGCCATCCTCATCTAAATCAACATCTAGAAGTTCCTTTTCAACCTCTGTGAAGGATTGAATTGGCTCCTGAACTACTTCAGGCTCTTCGACAACTGCTGGTTCTTCAACTGGAGCTGCTTTAACTATTGGCACAACAATTGGTGGCACAACTATTGGTGGTGCCACTTCTAGTGGTGTGGCAACAATAGGTGCTTCTTCCACTGGAACAGGTAAGCCTGCTTCAGCTGCTTGCTTGGCAGCAATGGCAGCTGCTTGAGCGGCCATCGATTCTCTAGTTAGAGGTTGCGAACTGAAATCACTCATGTTGACCATACAGTTCATGTTTAGCGATGTATTGCACAACACCGTCTGGCACTAGATACCAAACTGGGTAGCCAACATCTACTCGTCTTCTAACATCGGTTGAGGAAATAGCAAGGGCTGGTATCTCTAAAGAAGAGATAGCGCCTTCTGGTGCATCTGGGATAGATAGTATGTGACCTGGTCTACTGACCGCTACAAACTTAGCTAGAGACCAAAGCTTGTCAACGTCTTTCCAGCTCAGGATTTGAGAGATCGCATCGGCTCCAGAAATAAACACTAGATCCGCATCTGGATTCAGGTCATGCATCTCCGAGAGGGTGTCAACCGTATAGGTGTCACCTTCACGATCGATATCAATTCTGCTTACCTTAAACCTTGGGTTCGAAGCGGTCGCGATAACTGTCATTAGATAACGGTGCTCTGCCGAGGTGACGTTGGTCTTGAGATAAGGAGATCCGGTAGGAACGAAAATTACTTCATCTAGTTTGAAGGCTGAGGCAACCTCGCTGGCTGCCACAAGGTGACCGTTGTGAATGGGGTCAAAGGTACCACCCATGACACCTATTCTTCTTTTAACGGTCAAAACTAAGCCTTAGTGTGAGCCTTGGTTAGCGTTCTTACCTTTGTGATCGTGACGGTTAGCCACATCACGGTAAGACCAAACAACTGCTGCTAGACCTAAGAAGAGACCCATAGCGATTACGCCAAATACTACTGCTGGGAATGGGTAAACGATGTGCGCTGTGTGACCTTCGGCATTTTGAGCCAATAGCTGTAAAAACTTCAATTTTTCTCCTATAACGATTACTTCAAATCTACCCTAGAGGGGCTAGATATGGGGATTCTAAGCCCGTGACTGCCCTGTTCCACGCACTAACCACTTAGTGCTGGTTAGTTCCGGAAGACCCATAGGGCCTCTAGCGTGAAGCTTTTGGGTAGAAACCCCAACCTCTGCCCCAAAGCCAAACTCCCCACCATCGGTGAATCTGGTTGAAGCATTGACCATCACCACAGCGGAATCTACCCTAGCTAGGAACTCTTCAGCGTTTTGAGCATCCTCAGTGATGATGCTTTCGGTGTGTGAAGTTGAATACTGCGCAATGTGCTCCAAAGCATCTTCAAAATTATCGACAACCCTGACAGCGATTTCTAAAGCTAGATACTCGGTAGCCCAATCAGATTCGGTTGCCTCCAAGGCACTTGGGAAAACTCTTCTAACTCTGTCATCGCCATGGATAACAACACCGTTGTCTTCAAGCTTCTGAAGTACAGGAACCAAGACTCGATCCACAGCATCCTTATGAACCAGCAGTGTCTCTAGTGAGTTACAAACTGAAGGTCTTTGAACTTTAGAGTTAGTAACAATCTCAAGTGCATAATCAAGTCTTGCTGTTGCATCTAGGAAGATGTGCACAATGCCATCGCCGGTTTGAATAACTGGAACCTTAGATTCTTCAACCACAGTCTTGATTAGGTTTGCTGATCCCCTAGGGATGAGAACGTCTATCAGTCCGGTTGCCTTCATCATGGCTTCTGCACCGTCTCGACCATACTCATCAACGGATTGAATAGCATCCGGGTTGTGGTTGTTGCTAGTGAACGCTTCTCTAAGTATTGAGACTAGGACTTTGTTGGTGTGCGCAGCCATAGAGCCACCACGAAGGACAATAGCGTTACCTGTCTTGATGGCCATACCAGCAATGTCGATGGTGACATTAGGTCTTGCTTCATAGATTGCACCTATCAAACCAAAAGGAACTCTTACCTCTTTGATGCTTAGACCATTTGGTCTATGAATGTCTCTGACTAGTTCGGCGATTGGGTCATTCAAAAGAATCAGTTCGGCTAAAGCCACTTTTAGTGAATCAATACGTTCAACTGTTAGAGCTAGACGATCTTGGAGAGACCGTTGCACTCCAGCATCTTGAGCGAGCTTTAGGTCTTGGTGGTTGGCAACAAGAATCTCTTCTGATCTTGAAGTTAGTAAAACAGAAACTGATTTCAGGATTTCATTCTTTTGCTCAGTGGTTAGTAGGCCAAGAGCATGGGATGCTGTCTTAGCTTTTCTAATTAGATCTAGCGCGCTCACTTAGACTCCTTGGCTTGGAACCAGGTGCCTACTCGAGCTCCTGAGAGCAAGGCTGAAGCATTATCGATAGAAGTAAGTAGCACTGTGATGCCGTGCTCTCTTGCATACTTGGCTGCTTCAATCTTCGTCTCTGCACCACCGGTACCAACAGACGATGAGCTTCCACCTATCTTGATGGTGGATAGATCATCTTCTGGTTCAACCCATTCAATCTTCTGGGAATCAGCTTCCGTTGGTGGTCTGTCGTAGAGGGCATCAACATCACTTAGCAAGATGAGTGCATCTGCTTGAACAAGTACAGCAACTAGAGATGCCAGTTTGTCATTATCACCAAAGGCAATTTCTTGGGTAGCAACAGTGTCGTTCTCATTCACGATTGGGATTACTTTTAGTTCAAGTAAGCGATCAATTGCTTTACTAGCATTCTCACTAGTTTCTGCTTGCTCGAAGTCTCCTGCGGTTAGCAGTACCTGACCTGCGATGATGTTGAAGCGCTCCAGGCTGGTTTCGTACCTACCCATAAGTTTGCTTTGACCCACAGATGCGAGTGCTTGCTTGGTAGCCAGATCAGTTGGTTTCTCAGTGAGGTTTAGTAGAGGAAGACCTGTAGCAATAGCACCGGAGGTGACCAGGATGATTTCTTGGCCGTTGCTTGACGATTTAGCTAATGCTTCAACAAGTAAATCTAAGTTCTTTTCATTAGCACCAGTTATTGAAGACGAGCCAACTTTGACTACTACTCTTTTGGCTTTAGGGATGTCCCTGTGATCTGAGAGTTTCATTTCTGCTCCTCAGCACCTGCTTGTTCGGTGTCTTCTGCTTGGTTATCAGGATCTTGTTCAGAACCAATCTCATAAGAAATGATTGGATTACCTTCGGCTGCCATTTCCTTGCGCATTACTGCTCTGGCATCCATCATCTCTTGGTACTCACGACGCCTATCGATGTTGGTTCTGCGCTCACGAAGATCAAGTCTTGGGTCAGTTCCACGAGGAGCGGCAATAAGTTCACCAGCAGATGCAATGGTTGGCTCCCAGTCGAAGATAACTCCGTCTTTACCAGCGCCAATAACAACCGTTGAACCTGCTACCGCACCAGCTTTTAGAAGTTCATCTTCAAGACCTAGTTTGGCTAAACGGTCACCAAGGTAACCAACAGCTTCTTCGTTACCAAACATTGTTTGAGCAACCCAGCGCTCAGGCTTAGCACCGATAACTCTAAAGATTTCACCGTCTCCGTAAGCTTCCTTCTTGACAGTGAACTTATTCTCTTCACGCTTAGTGTTCATCAGGTGAATGCGAGGTCTTGCAGGAATGGCAGACCTTGCGTCTCTGTGAGCTTTCACTAATTCACCCAAAGCAAAGTTCAGTTCTCTAAGCCCTTCACGTGCAACAGCTGAGATTAGGAAGACCTTATAGCCACGAGCTTCTAGTTCTGGCTTCACAAACTCAGCAAGCTCTCGTCCGTCAGGAACATCTATCTTGTTTAGTGCAATTAGCTGAGGTCTCTCATTGAGGGGTAGCTCACCTTCAGGGACTTCATAGAGTGCAAGTTCGTTCAAGATTAGATCTAGGTCGCTAATTGGATCTCTGTTTGGCTCAAGGGTCGCACAGTCCAAAACGTGTAGTAAAGCAGCACAACGTTCAACGTGTCTCAGGAACTTAAGCCCCAGCCCCTTACCTTCGCTTGCTCCTTCTATAAGTCCTGGCACATCAGCTACTGTGAATCGAACGTCTCCTGATTGAACCACACCAAGGTTTGGGTGCAGGGTTGTGAAAGGGTAATCAGCAATCTTTGGTTTAGCTGAAGAGATGGCTGCAATCAGAGAAGACTTACCTGCTGATGGATAACCAACTAGAGCAACATCGGCTACCGACTTGAGTTCAAGGATTACATCCCCACGCCAACCTGGTACACCCAAGAGAGCAAAACCTGGAGCTCTTCTCTTTGAAGAAGAAAGTGAAGCATTACCTAAACCACCGTTACCGCCTTCGGCAACAACTAGTTCCATGCCTGCCTCATCAAGGTCAGTGATGATCTTGCCTTCAGCTGTTCTAACTACAGTTCCAATAGGAACCTTAAGCACAACATCTTTACCAGTAGCACCGTTGCGGAAATCTCCAGCACCATCGCCACCATCGCCACCGGAACGGTGTGGACTGAAGTGATATTCCAAAAGTGTTGTTGTGTTGGCATCAGCGATAAGTGAAATAGTTCCACCGTTACCACCATCAGCACCGTCAGGTCCAGCTAGTGGCTTGAACTTCTCACGCTTTACAGATACACAACCATCGCCACCGTCACCGGCACGAAGGTGCAGAGTAACTTGATCTACGAATGTCACCATGAGTTACTCCTTTCAGTACCCTCAAAAACACAGAAGGCGAGCACATTGGCTCGCCTGCTGAATGAAAACTATTTAGTTCGAATAGAACCTAAGCCGCAACAACGATGTTGACTACGCGACGTCCGCCTTTTTCACCGAACTGAACTGCACCTGCAGATAGAGCAAACAGGGTGTCGTCCTTGCCACGGCCTACGTTACGACCTGGGTGGAAGTGAGTTCCACGCTGACGGACAATGATTTCACCTGCGTTAACTTCTTGACCTGAGTAGCGCTTGACTCCTAGACGCTGAGCGTTAGAGTCGCGGCCGTTACGGGTTGAGGAAACACCTTTTTTGGATGCCATTTTTTAGATCCTTTACTTACTTGATCTCAGTAACCTGAACGCGAGT
>CANKLZ010000027.1 GCA_947483795.1 Micrococcales bacterium
AACTTACGGTTGAGCTTGTGACGACCAACGCGAGCAAGGTTGTATCTCTTCTTATCGAAGTAAACGCTCTTCAACCAAGCTTCAGCAGCATCTGCGTTACCTGATTCGCCACGTACCTTGCGGTACATTTCCTTCAAAGCATCTTCTTTGGTGATTACTGGTGTTGTGAAAGCACGTGACTCGTCGTAGTTCAAGGTGTTTTCGATTAGGTCAATATCAATTTCCCAACCATTAGCAGGGGTAGCAACTGACTTCACATCTGAGAAGGCTTCAAGAATATCTCCACGAGAAAGACCAAGAGCCTTTAGGAAGATGGTTGCAGAAACCTTAGTCTTACGGTCAACCTGCACCTGAAGAATTGGCTTACCGAAACGAGAAACATTCTTTCGGTCATCCTTAACCCACTCGGTTAGGAACTCCAGGTATGAACCACGTGAAGGAATGATCTGAGCTTTGTTGTTCTTCACATCCAAGTTACCTGTGGTGTTAGTTGACACCGAGAAGTAAACACCTGGGGAGCGAACTAGCTGAGATACAACTACACGTTCTGTTCCATTAACAATGAATGTACCTTCATTGGTCATGATCGGGAATTCACCCATGAACACGGTCTGGCTCTTGATTTCACCAGTCTTATAGTTGGTGAACTCTGCCTTTATATATAGTGGGCGAGCGTAAGTCTTACCCTTTACCTTGCACTGGTCAGGTGTGTAGTTAGGCTCATCTAAGTTAGGTGCCTTGAACTCAAGCCCCATCTTTGCCTCTGAAGGATTGTTCGGGTTATCTTCGATAGGAGATAGCTCTTCGAACACCTCATCCAGACCGGTCTTAGCATCTGGGCCAACCTTGGCTCTCCATGAATCTGCGCCAACAAGCCACTCAAAGCTCTCGGTCTGCAGTGTCAGTAGGTTGGGTAGATCAATAGGTTCACGAGTTTTAGCAAACGATAGACGTTGTGCTGAACGAATGTTTTTGGTGGTTTTCTTGGCAGCCAAGATGATCCCTTCAAAGGCGGTTTACATGTATAGAACGGTCTATGGGATTAGTCCCTAACAGTTATCCGCCAAAATATGCGGACAAAATAGCGTAGCCAAAATATGCTTACGAGTTGTTGGGGAGCAAACCTCTATCTTATAGGTGAACAAGCCGTGAATGCAAGCAAAACCTAAACATTAGCCTTAAATGAGTCGGACCCCCATTTCTGGGGGTCCGACTACTTGGAACTTAGCTTTTTACTGCTTTGGAACTAGGTAAACGCCTTCTTCAGGGTCAACAACTGTAGAAGTTGATACGTAACCTAGGTAGTTAGCGACTACGCGAACAGCAATCTTCGCTCCTCTGTCCTTAGCCTGTAGTACGTATATAGCAGTCTTGGCATCTAGAACAGCTCTACCATTGCGGTACCAGGTGTACTTGATGCTTGACGGAACTACATCGCTTGAGAATCCACCGACAGCCTTCAAAGCAGTCAACTCTAGGTTGGCTTCGATAGTTGGAGCTTCAATCTCTTCAAAAGCGGCTGCCTTGATGAACGGTGTGCTCACCTTAGCTGTCAGAGTGTTGTAACCATCTAGTGTGTAGGTGATTACAGCAGTTAGCTTTGACTTGAAGTCAGCTGGGGTAATTGCATACTCAACATCGGTCTGATCCGCCACCAATCCGCCGTTACGGTACCAAACAACTGTTGGCTCCGCTTCAGCATTAAGAGCGCCTGGGTTCAGGGTCAAAGTTGCTCCTGTAACAAAGGCTGGATCTGCAGTGATTTCTGGCTTGGTGGTTAGCTTCAAGTTACCCTTGACCACAGTCAATCTAGAGGAATACATCTCAACTGGAGAGTAACCCTCAAGAGAGCCAGTCACACTAAGCATGACAACGTCACCAGGAACTAGAGCATCTGCCGCAAGAACAAACTCTTCACCAGTTGCAACTGCTTCAGACTCTGAGTCCTCGTAGTTGACGAACCACTCGTAGCTAAGTTCAACATCTTGGGTCCACGCCTTAGGAATTGCCTTTAGCGTGTTACCGATCGCAGCCTTACCTAGAACAGATGGAGTTGGAGTCTTCTTGATGATTCCTAGACCTACTTCAACCTTCTTTCCTACCAAGAATTCGCTTGCTGTGTAAACAACAGGGCGAATTTCTAAGGCTAGGTCATCTGGAGTCAGCATCAAACGGCTAGTAGTCTGACCGGTTACGTAAGCACCGTCAGCCAACCAGCGGTTGGTTTGCTTGCTGTCTACCTTCAGTGCGTTTAGAGCCGCTTCAAAGCTAACCTTTGCGTAGGTACCAACGCGAACTGTGTCGTCAGACGGGTTTGAACCGTTGTAAACCTCAAGATCTGTTGAAGCCAATAGGTTCAGAACTAAAGCATCCCCAGGAGTTCCATCCTGAGCAGTAACAAGGATTGTTGCAGTTATGTATCCAGAAGCAGTGATTACTGATTCATTTACTGTAGCGGTACCACCAACGGTACCCTCAGTAGGTGCAACGTTGATTAGAGTGCTAGCAAATTCGTTTTCAGTGTCAACCAAAACTTCAATCTCACCTGCATCAACTTCAACAACGTCTTCATCTTGATCCCACAGGAAACCGTTTACGGTAACAGACTGAACAGTTGAGTCATCAGATTTATCAACGACAACACCTACCTGCTTGAAGTTTGTAAGGCCATCTGGAGCTGTTACAGAGATGTTCACATATGCTAGGAAACACTGTAAGCCAGGCTGTTTGCAGCTCAACTCAAGGTCATCATAAGAGATTTCGATGTCATAGGTAGCTTCTGGGTCGACAGTCTCGACCTCAACATCTAGATCATTTGTGCCATGTGGTAGTCGTACAAACGTAATGTTCTCTGTGCCAAAAACTAGATCTACGTCTTCGCCATTGACTGTAACGCTAGCTAGCTCAGCGCTGTGCGGAGCAACATCTAGGAAAGCTTTGGTAAGGCTCACAACATCATCATGGGTGATGGTGATGTATAGCTCGTTTCTACCAACTTCTAGGTCTGTAGCACCTTCAATGTCGACCTGAGAACCAGCAATTAGTGGAGTTACAGTAACAGCCACCTGGGTAATTCTTGAAGGAAGACTAATTGCTGTACCTTCAGTAACTTCAACCGGAGTTGTGTTTCCTTCCCAAGTAACGGTAATGATGTCGGTGGTCTGATTTGCAGATGCCACTGTCAGGTTGATTGGTACCAGGACCAATAGAGCTGCTACTAAAACAGCTGTGAAACTACGAAAACTTTTGGTTATTGAAGTCAAAGCGCTTTCCCTTCGAAAGTTGTTGATGGGCTGATTCAAATACTTTACAAAGATTGCCTATGCCGGCAACATTAGACAGAACTCAAATCAAACAGGAAGTTAACCGGCAAGGAATACTTAGCATTTGCCACTTTTCGGTCAAACCTGCCCCGTTTAGAAGTGAAGTCTGGGGCTTAATGGCCTCAGAGAACCTCTCAATGATTGTGGTTTCGGAATGAACTACCTACCAAAAGAATCAGGCCCCCAAAGTGACTTTGGGGGCCTGATTTACTGCTTTTTGATGATTAGTTAGGGTACTACTGGTGGAACAACATCAGGAGTCACACCGACAATGAATGGATCTTCGATGTCAGATAGAACTGATGTTGATACGTAACCTAGGTAGTTTCCAACTACACGAACTGTGAACTTAGTGCCGCGTACATCCTTTGACTTCAGGGTGTAGGTTCTAGTCTTCACATCGGTGACTGCTCTACCGTTTCTGTACCAGATGTACTGGACAGAAGTTGCAGGAGCATCGGTTGAGAAACCATCCACCGCAGTCAGGACGTTGCCTGTCTTGGTGATAGATGGAGCACCAACTTCTTCTAGAGTTGCAACCTTGATAGTTGGGCTCTTTACAGTCAATGAAGCTGATGTGTAACCATCGAGTGCGTAAGTTACCTTGACAGAGATCTTCTTGTTGAAGTCTGCACCAACCAAGGTGTATTCGGCGTCAGTTGCATCGGCAATTACAACACCGTTGCGTGACCACTCGAAAGTAGCCTCTGCATCTTCAACATTGGTCTCACCTGGGTTAGCAGTGATTGTTGCACCTGTGATGAAGCCAGGGTCAGCTGCAAGGGTTGGCTTGGTTGTGAACTTCATTGAACCAATAGTGACTGTTAGAGGAGCTGAGAACTTCTCAACTGTCTCGTAGCCATCAAGAGTTCCTACAACACCTAGGGTGATGATGTCTCCCACTGTTAGGTCAGCATTCAACAAGAACTCGTCATCAGTTCCAACAGCTTCAGATTCTGAGTCCTCGTAGTTGACGTACCACTTGTATGAAGTCTCAACACCTTCAGACCATGACTTAGTGATTGCCTTTAGGTTTAGACCGATAGCTGACTTACCTAGAACTGTAGGAGTCGGAGCTTTCTTGATGATACCTAGAGCAACAACAAAGGTCTTACCAATGATTGTCTTCAGAGTTGCGTTAGCACCTGATGTCACAACTGCACGAATCTCAGTGTCAACGTGGTCAGGTCTTAGCAACAAACGAGTTGTGCTTGAAGTTGTGTCAGCGATGCCGTCAACAGTCCACTTGTACAGCAACTTAGCGTTAGGTGCGAAGTTGCTCTTGGTGGTAACTTCGTTGATCTTTGCGTAAGTTCCAACACGGATTTCGTCATCAGCCAAGTTAGATCCGTTGAACATACCTAGATCGGTTGAAGCCAACAAGTTGATCTCTACTGGCTCAGACTTGGTGATACCGTCCTGAGCAGTTACAACAACAGTTAGAGTTACGAAACCTGAGGCAGTGATTACACCGTTGGTGATCGAAACGTTTCCTCCGATTGAATCAACTGTCTTAGCTCCTGTGACTGCCACAGTAGCGTTAACCTGCTCAGTGTCAACCTGAATGTCAACAACACCTGAATCAACTTCAAGAAGTTCTTCGTTGTTGAATGCAACACCGTTGACTGAGATCTTCTCGTAAGCTGCGTTGATAGATGCAGGAACGATAAGAGTAACTGTGTAAGTTACTAGTTCGCCGTCTGAAGAGGTTACAGCTACAACCAAACTGTTGTTACCTAGTACTAGACCGGTGTCGCCAGTGATTACATAAGTTGCTTCTTCGTCAAATGCCTCAACAGTAACTTCTGCAGAGGTAGTTCCCTCTTCAAGAGTCAAAGTAGCAGTTGTTCCGTTTAGAACTACATCCTGGTCATTAACCATGAAGTTAGTTAGCACGGTTGTAACTTTCGGTACGGTAACTGTGAATGAAGTAAGGACGACATAACCTTCTGCTGTGGTAACTTCCACGTAAACCTGGTTTACACCTAGGTTCAGATCCTTGTCACCTTCGATTTCAACAGTTGTGGCTTCGAAACCAGAAACGTCAACAGCAATTTCAGTTGTCTTCGCAGCAACTGTTACTGAAGATCCGTTGGTAACTGTGATTGGGCTGGTTGAACCTTCGTACTTACCCTGGTATTCGATTGTGAAAGTTGCCTTTAGCACTGTGAATACGTAGTCAGCAGTAGTCTGGCCATCGTGACCGGTAACGTTGATGGTGATTTCGTTAACACCAGGTTCTAGAGCCAATGCGCCAGTGGTTGAATCGTAAACAGCACCGCTAACAACGATAGCTGCGCGAGTGTCGGTAGCTTCAAGTGTCAGTGTGTTTGATTCAGAGAATGTGTGAACTGTGCTGTCCACAACAACGTCTGTTCCATTGAATTTGAAGTTACTCAAAGTTACAAACGGGTCTGCAACGTTTAGAGTCACACCGAAGATTGAAACTGTTGTTCCATCCGCAGCGGTTACCCTAATAGTCAATTCCTGGCTGCCCTGAAGCAAGCCTGTTCCACCAGTAACGATGTATGAAGCATTGATGTCGCTAAGAGTAACTGCAGTCTCAACTGAAGTAGTTCCGTAAGGAAGCTGAACGGTGTCGCCATCGTTGTAGCTCACGCCATTGATCTTGATGTCGTTGACATTTGCGTCCTGGTTTCTAGCAACCTCTAGTGTGAAGTTGTAAGTTGCAGAAGTAACTTGATCTTCAGCAGTAACAGTTACTGAGAGGGTGTTTTGTCCTACGACTAGATTGGTGTTGCCGCTAACAACGGTAGATGCGTTGGCGTGACTAGGGGTCACTGCGACGACAACGCTGGTAGTTAGAGGGTCTAGGAATACAGTGTCGCCGTTCTGACGTTCAACACCATCGATAACGATTGTTGCGGTGACGTCGTTGCTTAGAACGACGGTCTCTTCAGCAGTAGCTGCTGAGATGCCTACACCTGCAAAACCTGCAGATGTTGGGATAAGTAAAGCCAAGATTGTGAGCAGTGATATGCGTTTTGATTTAAACACTTTCTTCTTCCTCTGAAATTAAATGACGAATTTTCTATTCGAACATTCATTACTTTAGGGTTCCGAAAGCCAGATATCAGCACAATTTACCGAATGTAAACCTAATCATCTCTCAAAGTTCCTTTAGATTAACCACTAAGCAATTTTGCCTAAAGTTTGGGTTTCATAAATGAAATCCGAACAGCAACAAAGACACTTCCTTAAATAGATGAGGCCGGTCCTCCCAGGGACCGGCCTCAAACTATGCCTCGAATTTACTGAGCTGGAGTGATGTCCAGTCCATCTGAATCAATTCGAGTGGTCTTGTAGCCAGGAATCTTTGCGATCACCTTGACTGTGAGAGTTGTGTTGATGTCTCTCACGTTGACAGTGTAAGCAGAGTCAGCTGAACCCTGAATTACCTTGCCATTACGCTTCCATACATAAGTGAACTCAGTGCCCTGAGGGTACTCACCTGTCTCAGCAACCAAGACTTCGCCAACAAGCGGCTCACCTGAAATAGTCGGGGTAGGAATCTCTTCTAGAGTTCCCTGCTTGACTATGCGCGGCTTGATTGTGAAGCTGGTGCTCTTGTAGCCCTCTGCGGATACGTTGATTCGGACACCAATGGTCGACTGGTAGTCGTCGATCTCCAATAGGTAGGTGTTCTCATCGGCTGGACCTGTATAGAAGACAACTCCGTCACGAATCCAGTCGATTGTGATTTCAGCTTCTTCTAGCCATTCTCCAACGCTAACTTCAAGAGTTCCACCGGTTACAAACGCTCCATTGATTACTGGCTTGTCTGCATACTTTAGTGTGCCAAGAAGGACGTTTACTGGAACGCTCATCTTCTCGAGAGACTCGTAGCCTTCAAGAGTTCCTGTGATTCCAACAGTGAACTTGGTTCCACCATCAGCTCCAGTTAGATCGTAGGCGTCAGAATCGGCACCTTCAATAGCTTCTCCATCGCGGTACCACTGGTAAGCAAGCTCTACGCCTTCAATCCAGTCTCTGGTTACCGCAGTTAGAGTGCTTCCAACAATTGGCTTGCCCTTGATGGTTGGCACTGGTGCTTTGGTAAGCAGACCCTGGCTAACTTCAATTGGCTTGCTTAGGATGCTGTACGGAGCGACGCCCTTCTTAGCAACTGAGATAAGTGCGCGGATATCCTTGCCGAAATCTTCAGCCGTTAGTAGGTACTTAGCCGCGTCACCGATTTCTTCACCGTCACGTAGCCATGAGTAAGTCAGCTTTGCGCCTAGGTCAAATTGAGCGCGAGGAAGCTTCACAAAAGTTCCAACTCTCTTTGGAGCATCCACCGGACCAGTGTTAGGAACAACTGATACGTTGCTTGAAGCCCAAACAATAACAGTTGCTCTTTCAACAGTTTCGCCATCCTGAGCAGTAACTTCTACCAAAATTTCACTGATTCCAGACGCATTAGTAACATTTCCAGTTACCTTCACGGTTGCAAACTCATTGTTCTTAGTTACAACCAGATCAATCGCACCAGCTTCAACTTCAATCTTTGTTCCATCAACCCAGGTAATACCGTTGACGGTGATTGCAGTGAATGTCGCATCGGATGATGGCAGAACATTTAGAACAACATTAATTGTCTCGGTGGCTTCGCCGTCGGCAGCTGTGATTACAACTACTAATTCGTTGGCACCCAAGACTAGGTCTGAGCCACCGGTGATTTCATAGGTAGCTTCAGGGTCTGTTGGCTCAACAACAATTTCAACTTCCTTTGTTGCACTTGGAAGATCAACTACATCACCATCAGCTGCGCTTGCGCTTTCTTCACCTTCAAGACCAGTCCACAAAATAGACAGGTTCGCAAGCGTTGCGTCGTTGCTCGGAGCAACGATGACTGTAATCAAATAATCCTGAGTTGTAAGTTCATCAGCTGCTGTGACTGTAATGGTCACAGTGTTTTCTCCAACTACCAAACCTTCATTTCCATCAACGATAAATGAGGCCAATTCGTCTGTTGTGAATACATCAACTGCTACTTCTTCAGTAAAGGCTGGGACTTCAACAACATCGCCATCAACAACAGTCTCGCCATTTACTTCAAGGCTGAACAGTGAAGTGTCTGTGTTTGGCAGAACAGTAATGGTAACGAAATACTCCTGAGTGGTTTCGCCATCAGCAGCTGTCACAGTAATCAACAGGTCGTTGTCACCAGGAACCAAGTCAGTTCCACCCTCAACCAAGTAACTGGCTTCAGGGTCGGTCAACTCAACTAGTACCTCAACTTCAGTAGTTAGCGGAGCAACGGTTACAAAGTCAGCATCTCCAACTTCAAAACCAGCAACGTTGATTGAGACAACAGTGGTGTCTGTGTTGGCCAAAACATTTACAGTGAACTGGTATTCCTGAATAGTAACCTCGTCAGCTGCAGTAACAATCACAGATACTAGGTTGCCACCAACTACAAGCTCAATGTCGCCAACAATCTCAACTGTGGCATCGGTGTCAACAGTGTCAACCTCAACAGAGATATATGTCGTCAAAGGATCAACATCAATCTCGTCGCCATCGACAACTGTCGTTCCGTTGATGGTGATGAAGTTAACGGAAGTATCAGTGTTCGGAAGAACTTCAATGTAGAAAATATATTCTTCAGAAGTTACGGTGTCGGCGGCAGTAACAAGAACGGTTAGTGTGTTGTCGCCAGTTTCCAAACCTAGTTCACCTGTGACGAAGTAGGTTGCGTTTTCATCAGCAACCTGGACGTCAACTGCAACTTCCTTAGTTCCCCATGGAAGAGATAAGTTATCTCCTGATGCAATCGCTTCACCATTGATAGTGATTGTTGCGCTTGTGTTCTCGCTAGCAGGTACGTTCAGGTTTACTGAGTACACTCCGGTAACACTGTTTGAATCAGTAACAGTAACAAGCAATTCATTGCCACCAACAGCTAGATCGGTTGCTCCTGAAATAGTCACTGTCGCGTTTGCATCAACTGCTCTCGCAAGAACTTCAACACTCTTAGTGTTTGCAGCTAGATCAACTGTTGAACCATCTGTTACCTCAACGCCATCGATGGTTAGAGAAGTCAACATTGGGGTAACACGCAATGTTACTTGTGCAACATTGCGGTCTACCTTAGTAGCTGCATCGAATGCACGAACCTTAAGAGTGTGATCTCCAAAACTTAGATTGCTCAGCTTCTGGTTCACTGAACGAACTGACGTTTCGCTAACGCTAACTGCCAACGCAGCACTGTCCAGCGAAACCTCGAGACCAACTGAGCTGTCTGCGATTGTTTCGACTACTAAGTCAACTGACTTGGCACTCTGCGAAACAGCAACTACGGCACCATCAGCAATTGCTGTGCCATCGATTGTGAAAGTTGCCAGCACCGGTTCGGTCCCGTTTGCATTTGCTGCACCCACACTGAGTCCTGAAATAGAGGACACTGCTAAAGCAAGAATTGTTAGTAATGAAATACGTTTTGACTTGAACACTGGAATCGTCCTTTTTTCAGAGGCTAGAAATCTACTTATGTAAAACATTAGAGCAATAACGCCTATTATGCCTATTCTTTACCAATTCGCAATCTAAACAATTGGCAACATATCGAAACAAAAAACTACTCTGTGGGATGTACAGCCCTGTTGCGTTGGCCCTTTAGCCTGGCCATAAGTTCATCTTGATCACCAAAAGTCAGGTATAAATCGGCAAAATAAGGGTTTAAAAGCTGCACTTTGATGCATTTTGACCTTCTAGGGCCCAGAAATACAGTAACTTTGGACCCATTTAGGTACTCCCCTGACCGCAAAAGGGATATTTTGTGCAATTTAGTTTTCTTTCCCAATTCAGCTTTTTTGGGTGTCTTCAGAACTTCTACATTCAAGACTTGACGAAGATCGAATGCAATGTATTTTCTACCTAGCTCGAACCTCTCAATCCTTGATAACTCAAGGAGGACTATGCCGTCTGTGATTGTAAGTTTTGCCATGTTTTTCTCTCTAGACACCTTCTAAAAAGGACAATTCCTGCTTTGGCCGGCCTGATGGGCTGAAAAGCACTGACTACCTATTTCTTTGCCATAAATTTAATCAGCTGACCTTCAAGCTCGCTCACTTGGTCCCCACAGACCCAAATCTCATCAATGTTTGGGTGAGAAACATTGATCTTCAACGCTTGTCCATGACCTCTTAGGCTTCCAAGAGCCAGTATTTGCCTGCTGCCTGAACGATATTGACCTAAGACTCGGTTGAACAGACTAGGTTTAGACACTCTGTAACCCAAACCCTGGGTTCTAGGGAAATCGGTTACCTCAAAAGACAGCACCCTGCTCTTGTCTAGAGCCAAAGTTGGGCGACCCAAAACCCGGCTCTCTCTAAAGCTGAAGGTGATTTTGACATTCTTATCTGTGAAGCTGAAGGTTGGCACGAAAATCTTCCTAAATAATTATTTTTTACGACTATAACACCAAAATAGGATGTTTGTTCTAAAAAGCGAACATTTTGCACTCTAGCTTGCTACTTTATGCAACTTTTGTGCTTTCGTGAAGTTTGCCCTCAGCGTACTAACTTCATTTTAATGTTCAATAGTTGATCAAACGACCGAATTAGCGAAGATTTACTCAGATTTCACCTAGTTCTTAGAAAATGGCGGTGACGGTGGGATTTGAACCCACGGTGGGCTTTCACCCACACAACTTTTCGAGAGTTGCACCTTCGGCCGCTCGGACACGTCACCGTTAGTTAGGCTACCCCATTACCTATCTAGCCAAAGAATCAAGCAATTCCTGATTTATAAAGAACTTCTCTCTGCCAGAGACCATGCTTGTCAAAGCTCCTTGTCGTTCTAGAGACTCAAGCCAGTTAGCTGCTGTGACCCTGGTCACCCCACATCTCTCAACTACCTGACCGATCTGGACATAAGGCTTCTCAAAGATCAAAGCAATAAGAGAAGCCTTTGTGTCATACCTTTCTCCGAAAGATAACTGCATAGTTGTTATCTGCTTCAATTTTGAAGCAGATTCAACAGCCGAAACTCTGACTCCTTCAAGCATGAACAAAACCCAAGGTATCCAAGCATCCTTACTATCCACATCACGAAGACGCTTGTAATACTCATCTTTGTGTTCAAACAAATACTGTGACATCTGAATAACCGGCTGCTTTAGCAGTCCACTGGCCACAAGGTGCAACACATTCAATACTCTTCCAGTTCGACCATTGCCATCACTGAAAGGATGTATGGCCTCGAACTGGTAATGCGATAAAGCCATAACAATCAGAGGATGAAGAACATCCTCTCTATTTACAAACTTCTCCCAAGGAGAAAGAAGCTCTTTGAGATCTTCAGGGGCTGGAGGTGTGTAAATAGTTTTACCTCCGGACTGGATCACAGTGCCTGGGTTCCGCCTAAGCAACATATCTCTGCCAAGCATTTCGCTACAGATCATTGAAGCTAACTTAAATGAGATACCTCTCTTAGAGGCAACCTCAGAGCCAGCAATAATTGCCTTCCGCAATCTGATTGCGAGAAGAGTTTCTGTGTCTGCTTTTGAAGACGAAACATCTGCCTGAAATATGGAGTCATGAGTAGTGACCACATTTTCAATCTGGCTTGAAGCCTGAGCTTCTAAAACTGGAATGGTGTTAATGAACACTGCTGAGTTATCCAAAACTTCAGCAATCTCATCCAATCGAGCAAGAGCATTAGAAGCAGCGATAACAGCCCTAA
>CANKLZ010000028.1 GCA_947483795.1 Micrococcales bacterium
GAACCTAGAACAAATGAACCAGAATCACTCGTGTTGCCAATTACACCATACCCCAAGGGATTTGCTTCGAGCTTTCGCTCGACTCCCCATTCTACCTAGGACTATAAACCTCGAGCAAACAGGCTAAGACGAGCAAGGGTTTCAGCCTTGCCCAAGATCTCCATAGATTCAAATAATGGAGGTGAGATTCTCTTACCTGAGATGGCTGTTCTAAGTGGCCCAAAGGCATTTCTAGGCTTCTGAGCCATCTCTTCAATAAGTTTCTTATTTAGAACCTCTTGGATCTTGGCTGTCTCAAAAGAAGATAAACCCTCAAGAGCAGAGATAGCTGCCTCGGTAATTTCCCTACTGTTTTCAGGTAATCCAACCTTGGCATCTTCCTCAATAACTATTGCCTCAGAGGTTACAAACAGGAAAGAAAGCATAGGAACAGCTTCACTAAGTACAACGATTCGCTCCTGAATCAAAGGAGCTGCCTTGGTAAGAATCTCTAGCTCCGCTGCGCTAACAGTTGAACCCAGAACTCCTGCTGACTGCAGGTAAGGAATGATTCGCTTGGTGAAATCCTCTAGTGAAAGCAGTCTCAGGTGACTTGCATTAATTGAGTCAGCCTTCTTCAGATCAAAGCGAGCAGGGTTAGGGTTCACATCTTTCACATCAAATGCCTGAACCATCTCTTCAATAGAGAAAACATCTCTATCAGCACTGATGCTCCAGCCTAGAAGAGATAGGTAGTTCAGAAGTCCCTCTGGAATAAAGCCACGGTCTCTGTGGTGGAAGAGGTTAGATTCAGGATCTCTCTTAGAGAGCTTCTTGTTTCCTTCACCCATAACAAATGGAAGGTGACCGAACTGTGGAATGAACTTTGTAATACCTGCTTCATACATGGCGTTATACAAAGCGATCTGACGAGGAGTTGAAGACAATAGGTCTTCACCTCTAAGCACATGGGTGATACCCATAAGAGCATCGTCAACTGGGTTCACAAGTGTATAAAGAGGCTGACCATTAGGTCTAACCACAACGAAGTCCGGAAATGATCCTTGAGGGAATGTAATCTCTCCTCTAACTAGGTCATTGAATGTAATGTCAACATCTGGAACGCGCAATCTAAGTGCAGGAGATCTTCCCTCTGCTTTATAAGCAGCCTTCGCCTCTTCGGATAGTTCTCTTTCAGAGTTGTCATAACCTAGCTGAACCGCTCTGCCGTTAGCTTTGTTACGTTCGTCGATTTCTTCACCGGTTAGGAAACTCTCGTAAATGTGTCCTGTTGCCTTTAGCTTCTCAATTACCTGAAGATAGATATCAGTTCGTTCAGACTGTCTATATGGCTCGTTAGGTCCCCCAACACCAACACCCTCATCCCAGTTCAAACCCAACCACTTGAGGCCGTCAAGAATCATTTCAAATGATTCTTCGCTATCTCTCTCAGCATCTGTATCTTCGATACGGAAGACAAAGGTTCCACCGGTGTGACGAGCATAAGCCCAGTTGAACAGAGCTGTTCTAACTAGCCCTACGTGAGGTGTGCCTGTAGGAGAAGGACAGAAACGGACTCTGACATCAGATCCAGAGGCTGTAGTAAAAGGTGCAGTAATTAGGTTTGTCATAACTAGACAAGTCTAGGCGACAGGGTTAGTTAGAGACCCAATGCCCTCAATGGTTATCTCAACTGACTGACCAGACTCTATCTGGCCTATGCCAGCTGGAGTTCCAGTGAGAATTACATCTCCTGGTAACAAAGTCATTGCTTGAGATACGTGCTGGATGATCTTAGGAACCTTGTGAATAAGAAGGTCTATGGATGCGTGTTGTCTGACTTCCCCATCAACACGAGTTTCTAGCATCTGACCATCAACCACGAACTCTGTTTCAACCCAAGGCCCTAGTGGGCAAAAAGTGTCAAAGCTTTTAGCTCTTGTCCACTGAACATCTTTGTTTTGAATATCTCTTGCTGTCACATCGTTGGCGATAGTAAAGCCCCAAACATAATCCAGAGCTTTATCTTCAGAAACATCTTTAGCTACCTGACCAATGACAATAGCCAGTTCACCTTCGTGATCCACTCGCTCAGAAATCTTAGGTAGCACGATTGCTTCGCCTGGACCTATGACTGTGGTTAGAGGTTTGATAAAGACAAGTGGCTCTGGTGGTAAATCGCCGCCCATCTCAGTTGCGTGATCTGCATAGTTTTTACCAATACAGATGATCTTGCTGGTTGGAAGAACTGGTGGCAGGAGTTGAACATCTTTTAGAGGAACTCTCTCCCCTGTTGTTTCATAGCCTTGGAATATTGGGTGACCTCTAAAGACAACTACCTCAGGCCCATCAACTACTCCCCAAGAAACCTTGTCTTGGACTATGAACTTAGCAATTCTCATTAGCTAAGTTTGACCAACCAGTTGTGACGATCTTCGATCAAACCGTATTGGATACCTGTTAGCTCTTCACGAAGTGAAGTAGTAAGAACTCCTGGCTCTGGGTTCTCAGGACCGATGTTGCCTTCTTTGGACTTGAACTGTCCAACAGGAGTGATTACAGCCGCAGTTCCACAAGCAAATACTTCAGTAATTTCACCTGAGTTATAACCTTCACGAACTTCATCCAAGGTAACTGCACGTTCTTCGACCTTGATGTTTCTGTCCTTGAGTAACTGAATGATTGAGTCTCTAGTGATACCTCTAAGAATGGTTCCATCAAGAGATGGGGTCACTACGTGGCCGTCTTTGTATACAAAGAAGACGTTCATGCCGCCTAGTTCTTCGATGTATGTATGAGTTTCAGCATCTAAGAAAAGAACCTGTGAACAGCCATTCTCATATCCTTCACCTTGAGCGAGCAAGCTAGCTGCATAGTTTCCACCGGTCTTGGCTTCGCCTGTTCCGTATCTTCCTGCTCTTGCTGAATCTAATGCGATCCAGATAGATACTGGCTTTAGTCCGCCTGTGAAGTACGGGCCAACAGGAGATGCAATAACTCGGTACTCAGCTCTGTGAGCTGCTCTAACACCTAGGAAGTTCTCTGCTGCAATTTCAAAAGGTCTAAAGTACAGAGTCTTTTCATTTACTGGCTTTGGAACCCATGATCCATCGACAGAGATAAGTGCTCTAAGGCTTTCAACGAATACGTCGATAGGTAATTCAGGAAGTGCCATACGGTGAGCAGACTTTTGCATTCTTGCTCCATTAGCTTCAGGTCTAAAGGTGTGAATAGAACCATCTTGGTGTCTATATGCCTTGATACCTTCGAAGATCTCTTGACCATAGTGAAGCACAGCACTTGATGGATCCATCATGATTGGACCATATGGTTCTACTCGTGCATTTTGCCAACCATCTTCACGAGTCCACTCAATGATGACCTGGTGGTCAGTGAAGTTCACACCGAAGGCAGGGTTTTCAAGTAAAGCTTCGCGCTGCGCATCTGGCATTGGATGGTCAGATTTGATGATCTTGAATTCCATTAGCTTCTCTTTCTAAAGTTGAGCGAAAATACTTTGTGCAATCTCAGTTGTGCTTCTCTTTGAATCACCACGAGTTGAAAGATCTATTGCTACTGCTCTTTCGATACGGGCAGCAGCAACTGGGTTGCCTAGGTAATCAAGCAACATGGCTGCTGATAACACAGCAGCTGTTGGATCAGCTAAACCTTTACCTGCAATGTCAGGAGCTGAACCATGAACCGGTTCAAACATTGAAGGGAATGCTCCAGTTGGGTTGATATTTCCTGAAGCAGCAATACCAATGCCACCACCGATAGCAGCAGCAAGGTCAGTCAAGATATCTCCAAACAGGTTATCTGTGACAATGACATCAAATCTTTCAGGATCAGTAACCATGTATATGGTTGCTGCATCAACGTGTTGGTAATCAACACTCACTGCTGGGAATTCTTTAGCAACCTCATCAACGGTTCTTTGCCAGAGCCATCCAGCGTTAACTAATACGTTGTGCTTATGAACAAGAGTTAGCTTCTTACGGTCTCTGTTGGCAGCTAGTTCAAATGCATATCTAACTGTTCTTTCAACACCGAATCTTGTGTTCACTGAAGTTTCATTAGCAACTTCGTTGTCTGTGCCAACACGAATAGAACCACCGTTACCCACATAAGCACCTTCAGTGCCTTCACGAACAACAACAAAGTCAATGTTGCCAGGCTCAGCTAATGGGCTGATAACTCCTGGATATAACTTGGTTGGACGAAGGTTAATGTAGTGATCAAAACTGAATCTAAGTTTTAGTAATAGTCCACGTTCTAGAAGACCTGATGGAACAGAAGGATCACCAATAGCTCCTAGCAGAATGGCATCGTGAGCCTCTAGTGACTCCAAGTCTTTATCAGTAAGGACTTCACCTGTAGCAAGGTATCTCTTTGCCCCTAGGTCATACTCGGTGGTTACATACTCAACACCTGAACCACGGGTAGCTAGGTTCATAGCTTCTAGGGCTACTGCTGTGACCTCAGGGCCAATGCCATCGCCACCAATGACGCCTATGTTGATTTGCTTAGACACTAGAGAACTTTCCTACTCGTTTTATACAACTTTACTTGAGCAAGGCAGGTTCTATAGCGGTCGCTTGGCCAATAAAACCAAGGTAACTGAGGGCTTCAAGCCTTCCTTGGTCTGAATTTGGCCGTCTCGGTTCTCTAAAACCTCGATTTCAAGACCTGTGCCTTGAAGAGCTTCTGTAATGCTTGCAACACTTGGGCGATCACTTGGTCCACCAAACCCAGCAGCAAGGTTGTCTCTGGAATGCCAAACACCAACCAAGGTTCCACCTGGAGCAACATGAGCCGCGAGCCTTTGAATTGCAGTTGCTAAATCATTTTGCGGAATCTGAAGATAGGCAATAACTGCTAACTCAACAGGAGTCGACTTAGGCGCAAAAGTAGCACCGTCAGCACAGGTTGCTACGCAATTTTGTTCAACGCCTTCTTCTTTTGCAAACTGAAGGTATTTATCTAAAGCAATTTGAGAGAAATCAATGTTCTCTACTTGCCACCCTCGTTTAGCCAACCAAACGCTGTTTCTGCCTTCACCACCGGCTAAATCTATCGATTTTTTATTTGTTCCGTCGAGGTCTTTACAGAACTCAACTACAAACCTGTTTTCAACCTTGGTATAGATGAACTCTTCTGTTGAATACTTCTGATCCCAGGTACTGGAATCCACTATGGGGTAACTCCTAGAGGAAGAACGTTCTGTGCATCAGCGAAGGTTCCAAGGTTTACAACATTTGGATAGGCAAGATCTCGCATGTATTCAACAGCTAGAGCTGCCTGCTCCACAGTCTCGCCATAGATATAAACCGCTCCCTCTTTCTTGATGGAGACCGCTGTGACAATAAAGTCACCTAGTTCAATGTCAATGTTTACAGCACCTACGATATGAGATGTATTGAAGGCCTCTGCGGTACGAGTATCAATAATTGCTGTGACGTTATCCATGCTTAGTTTGCCTGGAGCACAAGCGCTAACAGAAGTTACTAAAACAACTGCCACTAGAGCAGCTAAAGATACCTGCAATTTCTTCATTTCAACCCTTTCAAGTACGTGTTTCAAGAATAACCCAACAGGATTTAGTTAAGATATAGGAAAGACAGGAGCCCTCATGGCAACCGAAGTAACCCTAGATGAACTAGCCGATGTTATTGACCGAGGCGGGTTTGTCCTTGACGTCAGGGAAAATGATGAGTGGAATGAGGGCCATGTGCCTAATGCCCACCACATTCCTATGAATGATGTGGCTGACAACCTAGACAAGCTTGATGATGGGGCAAGAATCTTCATAATCTGCAAGCTCGGTGGAAGATCTATGACTGTAGCTAACTACCTAGAAGCCCAAGGCTATGACGTAGTTTCAGTAGCGGGTGGAACAGACGGTTGGGTTGATTCCGGCAGAGACCTCTCTACCGAACCAAGCCTCTAGTCAAGCTTTAGATCAATAGCTTTCAGAACGTCTGCTTCAATAGCAACTCTTACTGCCTCTAGAACATCAGCATCAACTTTAGAGTCAACTGTGATGACAGACAGTGCTTTGCCACCCTTAGAGTTTCTAGCAATCTGCATTGCAGCGATGTTGATGTTGTTTTCTGCAAATGCTTTTCCATAAACAGCTACGATTCCTGGTCTGTCTGCATAAACCATCATCACTAGATGTTCAGCCATCGCAATTTCAACATCGTAACCATTGAGGTTAGTGATCTTCTGCTGAAGCTTAGGTCCAATAACAGTTCCTGAAACTGATGATGTTGTTCCATCAGCTAGCACTGCTCTAATGGTAGTTACATTTCTATACTCGTCACTGTTTGAATCAACAGAGAGCTTTACTTCTACTCCCCTAGATTCAGCCATCAAAGGTGCATTCACATAAGAAACTTGCTCAGTAACAGCATTCTGGTAGAAGCCCTTTAGACCAGCAAGCTTTAGAACAGACACATCAAGAGATGCAATCTCTCCTCGAACTTCAACTTCAATAGAACTTACGTTGCCACCTGAAATAGCAAACAGTAACTGACCCATGTTTTCCATAAGTGAGATACCTGGTCTAACTGCAGCATCAATAACACCACCGGCAACGTTCACTGCATCAGGAACTAGATCTCCAGCAAGAGCAAGTCTTACGCTCTTAGCTACTGAGATACCAGCCTTCTCTTGAGCTTCATCAGTTGATGCACCTAGGTGAGGAGTCACAATAATGTTTTCTAGTTCTAGAAGAGGTGAGCCTGTCGGAGGTTCATTCACGAACACATCTAGTCCTGCTCCAGCAATTCTGTTTGACTTCAAAGCAGCGTAGAGAGCATCCTCATCGATAATGCCTCCACGAGATGCGTTAACAATACGAAGATTTGTTTTAGCGATTGCAAACTGTTCGGTGCTAATTAGACCTGTGGTCTCTGGAGTCTTAGGAATGTGAATAGTGATGAAATCTGATCTCTTCATTAGATCTTCTAGAGAAACAAGCTCAACACCCATCTGCTCGGCTCTTACCTGTGTTACGTAAGGGTCATAACCAATGAGAGTTGTTCCAAAACCACTTAGTCTTTGAGCAACAAGAGTTCCAATACGCCCAAGACCAACTATTCCAATGGTCTTCTCATATAGTTCAACGCCAGTGAACTTAGATCTCTGCCACTTACCAGCCTTAAGAGATGAGTTAGCATCTGGCACAAATCTTGCTAAAGAGAAAATGTGAGCGATAGCCAATTCAGCTGCTGAAATCACGTTGGAGGTTGGCGCATTGACAACCATCACACCTGCGTTAGTAGCAGCCTTGATGTCTACGTTATCTAGACCAACACCAGCACGAGCAATAACCTTCAGGTTAGGAGCTGCTGCAATAGCCTCCGCGTCAACCTGTGTGGCTGATCTAACCAAGATTGCATTAGCTGTGGCTAGAGATTCGAGAAGTGCTTTGCGGTCTGTGCCATCAACGTTACGAACCTCAAAGTCAGGTCCAAGAGCTTCTAGGGTTGCAGGTGAAAGCTCTTCAGCAATAAGAACAATTGGTTTAGCCAAGGTATAGATCCTAGAAGTTATTGGGGGTTGGATGTTTGCTGCAACAGCGAAGCGTGCTTCAATCTTACCCAAGCCATGACTAGTCTTTTACTGTGACTGAACGTATCTTCTATGCCGCTATCTCCAGCGATGGCTATCTAGCTGGACCTAATGGAGATATGTCGTGGGCTGAGAAGTACTTGTCTTCTGGAGATGATTACGGCTATTTCAGACTTGTGAGCACATCTTCAGCAATCCTTTTGGGCCGAGCCACATTTGACTTTGAGATTGAAAGTGGAGTTCAAGGGCCAAGACCTTTGCCAACCTACGTCCTGACCCACATACCGGAGCTGTATGAAGATGTGGTTCAAGAGAACATCTATTTCACGGGAGGTGAAATAGGAGGAGTCGTTGAACTTATCGAGGAAAATCACCCAGGGACATTATTCATCATGGGTGGAGCTAACGTTGTTGCACAGTTACTAGATGCAAACCTCATTGACACCATGCGGCTCTTTGTTTGCCCAGAACAACTTGGTGAGGGCACACAAGCTTTCAAAGACGATTCTATTTACGATAACTTTCTGCTAATCGAAGAGAAGCAATATCCCTCTGGGATTATTGAAGAGGTTTATAAACTAACCCGTTAGAACAAGGTAGTTAGGTTTATTGTGTTAGTTAGTTCTGCGGCTGCATAGACCATTCCTATGGTCCCTGCTCTAGAGACCCAAGTCATGGCGTTTGATTCCAGGAACTTCGGTTTGCTCTCATATCCTTTGCGTGCAAATAGTTTTAGGATGCTAATTATTAGGCCAGGGATAGGAAGTAACACGAAACCAATCTTGGCCAATTCTGGAGTTTCCTTGAAGATCCCAGTTATAAGAACCAAAGAGATCTGACCTAGCCAAAGAGTCACACACAAATTTGTAAGACCTTTAGGTATTACGTGGTAAAGGAACTTCGAATTTGGTAGGTGGTTTTGAATCAGAGACAAAAAGTTTGGCAGCACAAAGATAACTGCCCCAACTAGCAGGTGCCAACTTTCACCAACCAAAGCAATAGAAACAAACCCAAAAGTTAGTGCTCTCAAGGTGTTAGAAATAAGTACCTGAGATAGAGGTGCTTGAGGCAATTTGTCCACATGAACGTGGGCAACACGATTTGGGAAGTAACGACCTGCAATTTCCTCCAGAGACACTCGTGTCACCATTCCAATTGCCACTGCTATCGGCAAGACCTTACCCAATTCCTCAACAGGCAGTGCAACACCCGCGAGAATCGGCAGCATGCCAACAATTTGAACTGCGGCTGAAGCCGCAAGCATTGGTGCAAGGACATAGTCAAGGAAACGTTCCCAGTGATAAGAGACTCCATTTTCCACTTTTCTTCTAAATGTTCTGAAAGCTCCGGAGATTACCCTTGGCACAACCGCTAGAGCAAGAATGCCGAACATGAACCTAATGTCAGCAGTTGATTGGACTCCCGCCGTTATTGCCAAACCAATCGCCAAGGTGACGGCACCTAAGAAACCCGACAAGACATCGAAAGTTCCAATTAGAACAATGGTCGCAATTACTAAAGTTCCAGGCAAAACCATGAGTCCATCTGCTTGAATTACTCCTACAATTCCCGATGCAACTGAGGCCACCATTAGGAATGCTGAAAAACTTCCAAACATAGCTCTGAGATAAGAACCATCTACAAATATTTTTGCTGCGATTGGCACATATCTCGCTACTTTTGTTGCAGCTCTCTTCAAAGGATTATCTAAAGCAACAATAAGAGGAACATGCCAGACCTCCATTAGATCTCCCCATTTACCTGAGTCGCTGGTGAAGAACTGATCTTCAAACTTCCCTCTACCCAACTCACGCACATGTGACAATTCTTCTATTGATGGGCCGCGTTTTCTCTCCGAGCTCAAATCAGAAACGCTTTCACTACCGCTTACGCTAGATCGAGCTGCTGCAGTTGAAGGTGCACCTGCTACTCGACCCGAGGAAACTCCTCCGACCTCTCCACTTCGAGCACCACCACCTGAAGTATCTGCACTTCGTGCACCAGCACCAGCTCCACCACCAGCTCCACCACCAGCACCACCACCAGCACCACCAGCCGCTGCACCACCAGCTGCTCCGGCAGCGGCACCACCGGCAGCAGCTCCGGCGGCGGCTCCTGCAGCACCAGCAGCAGCACCTGCTGCGGCTCCAGCAGCGCTAGCTGCGGCGGCAGCTCCTGCGGCAGCTGCAGCACCGGCGGCTCCAACTGCACTAAACAATGTCACTGCAGCTACTGTCTTTTCGGCAACTACTTCTGGATTGTCTTCAAGAATGTTGATTTCCTCGAAAGGTCTTTCGTCAACATATTCAGGCTCTGGTGTGGGTTCTGGTGTTGGTTCAGGTTCGGGTTCCGGTATCACTGGAGCGGCAGGAACGGAGAGGGTTGTAGTCACTGGTTGAGATTGCAAGCGCCCACTGTTGGAAAAAGCAACTACTTCAACTGAGTAATCAACACCTTGAGTCAGACCTTCTATATTGCAAGTTAATTCATATCCGGCAGCCGAACAAGTCTTGACATCTGATCCGGATTTCATGTTGACCTGATAGTTAGACAAAGGTGTTCCACCATCGTTTGCAGGAGCTGTCCAACTGACAGTCGCCAAAGTTTCAACTAAGCTGACCTGGAGATTTTCTGGAGATTGTGGTGATACTGGGGAGATGGTCAGTGTTCTCTGGATAGAAGCGCTCAAGTAGTTATCGCTTGCATCAACTCTGGCTTCTATTAAACACTCGCCAGCTCGCAGTGAAGTTAGCTGACCAGAACTTTCCTCTATGGAGCAGATGGCAGATGTATTTTGTACATAATAGTTAGCCGAGCCCCCGCCTATAGATGCCTCCGCTTTGGATAAGTATCCCGAGCCATAACTCCAAGGCTCGATAGTTTGATTGGTCCAGAAAACTTGTCTTTCAGCTTTGTTAACTTTCACATTTACAGCTACAGTTTCGGAACTGTAAGTTATTTCATCGTTAGGGGTAAAGATCACCTGAGTTGAAACAGAGCCCGCATCTGGGCGACTATCAGGTGTACTGTATTTGAATGTGCCAGGCACGCTAGATGAACCACCGGTTAGCTTGGCATCCGAAAGTGCCTGGCCAAATGTGATTGAATCTGCTTTCGGTGCCGATACTTCGGGTCGCAATACACCAATGCCAATGTTTGCAGTGTAGGGGTCTGAGTTTAGTGAACGGAGTCTTCCCGAATCACTTAGAGCTACAACAGTAATCACATATTGCCTACCCGCTCGCAAAGTCCTCAGGGTGCAAGTTCGTTCTGTTGCGGAGGCTTGGCAGGTATACCTATTTCGTTCACTTTTGGCAGTGACTACATATCCGGAAATAGGTGAACCACCATCTTTTAGTGGTGTGCTCCAAGAAACTTTGATATCAATTCCCGATGTCACTGCAGTTACGTTCAATGGTCTCGTAGGTTTTACAGGTGGTGGCGCATCTGGACCTTCGGGAATTGAATCACTGGAGAAGTTGAAGTCAATCGCGTAATTGGCCTGAGCGGCGATTTTCGGATACTCAGGTTTACCCATGGTTTTGTAATAGGTGTAGTACCCATCGATGACCTTAAGAGGACCCGACGTTTGACTTGGAAAAACATCACCAGCGTAGTAAAAAGTTGGACCGGTAACAGATACGGTAAAGGTTTGGTTAGCCTCAATTCGAACTGGCTTAGTCAATGCCAGGTTTTGCCATCCACTTTGTGTCTCTTTAGTAAAAGCCTGAGAAGCAATTAATGTTCCATATGATGTCCAGATGTTAGCTGTGTGGCCACCCTTGTCGTTCTTGTACTTATAGAAGTAGACCTTCTTGATCCAGCCCTCTTGAGTTGTCTTAGCCTTAACTCCAAGTTCAAGCTTGGCGTGGGCATCATAATATTCCGGTGGAGTGTAGTTAGCCATGAGTCGGACCGTTGTGCCAGCCGCCTCAGCAGAACCGAGCAACATCGTTGGTGAAAAGACGGCAATTATGGCAAAAACTATTGCCACTTTCCTAATCAGGAATGCCAGAGACCGAGCCACGTTAACACCATTTCGAGTCAGAAACTTCAGAAAAACGCACATTGTCGAAAGTTATGTCGCCAATTCTAGTTGTTCAGGGTGTCCAGAAAAGGGCATTAAAAGTGAAATCCCGAGTAAATTACTCGGGATTTCACATAGTAAAAGTCTTTAGCGAGCTGCCTTGCCCTCTTCGTACTCGTCTGAGTTCTTGATCCAAGAGAAGAGCTTACGCAGGCCACGGCCAACAGCTTCGATAGGGTGAGCTTCGCCCTTTGCTCTAAGAGCTAGGAACTCTGGAGCTCCTGCATCCTGGTCAGCAACGAAACGGTTAGCAAATGTGCCATCCTGAATGTCAGTTAGAACATCGCGCATACGCTCTTTAACCTCTGGACCAATAACTCTAGGACCTGAGATGTAGTCGCCGTATTCAGCTGTGTCAGATACTGACCAACGCTGCTTAGCA
>CANKLZ010000029.1 GCA_947483795.1 Micrococcales bacterium
GAGAACATAGAACTTCTTCAAGTAGTTGGATCGAGTAACAGCTCAGCCAAGATGCATAAGAAACTCCAGTGGGCACTAGACGGCTGGGACATCACCTTTGTTGTGTCTCCTGCCATAACTGGTGTTTCAAGTTCAAGACTTACCACCAGAGTGATTGCAGGAACTCCTCTAATTAAAATATCTTCTTCAAAGTTCAGCGGACCTCAGTTCCTCTTGAAGACAGCAATGGATCTAGTAGGTGGCTCGTTAGCCTTCCTAGTTTCTTTGCCAATAGTGCTTGTAGCAGCAGTATTTGTGAAGCTAGAAGATAAAGGCCCAGCCTTCTTCAAACAAACCAGAGTTGGACTAAACGGAGAACACTTCACCATGTATAAAATCCGAAGCATGAAAGTTGGAGCAGAATTAGAACACGCTGAAAGACAGCAAGCTCTTGCAGATCAACTAACTAACTCCAACATGTTTAAAGACCCAGAAGACCCAAGAGTGACTAAAGTTGGCAAGATTATTCGCAAATACTCAATTGATGAACTTCCTCAGTTCCTAAACGTACTCAAGGGAAACATGAGCCTTGTAGGACCAAGACCACCACTACTTTCAGAAGTAGAAGAGTGGAAAGAACACGAAACAAGAAGACTCCTAGTAAAGCCAGGAGTAACAGGCCCATGGCAAATAGGTGGAAGATCTCTTCTAACCTGGGAAGAGACAGTAGCCATAGATCTCAACTACGTCGAGAACTGGTCAGTACTAACAGACCTATCCATCATCTTCAAGACTGTGGTTTATGTGTTTCGGGGTAGTGGGGCGTTCTAATAGACCACTTTTTGTGATCTTGAGTTCAGCCAAGAATAAAATTGAGGTCTCCCACTTTACCTCCTTGTAGTCGCGTCAATCTCCAATTGCAACCGATGAGATACAGAGGCTTACAGAAAATATTTTCAGGATTAGTCGAGAAGGGTTAGGCATACATTTGGGTTCGAAAACACGGCCAGAAGAAAAAGTGGACAGGGCCAGTTAGTGGGCCTAAATCGGAACACTGCCGATGCGTTTGTCTTCAAGCACCATCAGTTCACAGAGTTTGTACTAATTCTCGCTAAGCCACTCAACGTACAATCTTGCAACTCCTTTCATTCCAAATCTCTTTGAGAATAGCTCTGCTTTAGAATGGGCGGTTTTAGCCGCTGCAGGCCAGGTTTCGCAGATGAACTTCAATGCTGCTACCGCCGAATTCGGCTGGTTTTCTTGAAACGTGAATACGGATTTCGCCAACTCTTCACTTAAGTCCAGACTATCCGAGCACAATTGAGGTTTGCCCGTGACGGCTGCTTCTACTATTGCCAAACTATACGCCTCCCTGTTTGAGCTATGAAAAGCGATGTCTGAGTCTGCCCAAGCCTTTTCTGGATTGAGTGTTGGCCCCATGTAGCTAGCATTGCTAGGAAGGCCGCAAAGCATCAAATTGTCTATTCGGCTGTCTCCAGATAGGGGCCCCCACCATTTGAAGCTTAAGTTCAATCCTTCGGCAAGAGATAAACGAGCTACCTCTACCCAGAAGCCCGGTCGTTTTTGGGCTGCTACACGGGCAACAGTCACTACTGAAGTAGGGTGTTCACGCACTTTATGCTGCCGAGAAAACTCAATGTTGACACCATTGTTGATCACTGTCGACTTGGGTATTTTCTTGAAATGGGACTTGTACACGTCGAGCTGCCTCGCGGCCACTGCGATTACCGTTTTAGTCCGTGTATGCAAAATTCTTTCAATTATCTGAAAGCTCTTCCGCCTATAGTCATCGGAGGCACTGTGCAATACGTAGTGGACGCCAGAAGATTTGGGGCTAACTAATCTCGAGTAGATTGAGGGAAGGAAACTGTGAGCAAGAACATGGTCAGCCTTGAATTTACGGAGCTCTCTTCTCAACCAAAAAACTCTTTGTAATCTAGTTCGTTTCAAGTCAGAGGGATCAAGGTAGAAAATTTCTGAGTGAATCCCAAGCTCCGTGAAATGTAGATTTAAGCCTGCAACAATTTGCTCTGCTCCACCTATTCTTGGACTTACGAGTACGTGCGCGATTCTCAACTTAGATCCTCAAGATTAATTTTTCTTATTAGCAATAAAGTTAGTGCAATAAAGACACCAGACTGTAGTGTGGAGTAAGCGATTGCTGCGCCTAAAGCTCCAATGCTCCAAGCCAACGAGCTTACAGTTGCTAACTGCAGCAAGACGCCTGAAGCGCTGATCCTCGCGACTTGTTTATCGTATCCCCTAGCTTGCAAACCAGTTGCCAAAAGCTGGTTGACAATGCCTGGAATAGTTCCTAGTGCGAGCAGTTGAAAAACCGGGACAGCACTCAAATACTTCGCTCCGAGCAGTGTGCTAATCAGGGACGGAGCTAACGGAACCATGGCGGCCGCTAGAAAACATGATAACCAAACAATCCAACGCGATTTCTTTACCTCTATAATTGCATCTTTTGTTGAGTTGGCTTTGGCAATGAATGGAGTTGAGGCAGTTGCAAAAGCGTTTGCAACAATACCTAGAGGTTGAGTCCACTTGTTTATTGCTCCATAAATTCCCCCAACTATCGGCCCTCCAAATAGTGTTAGCAGAGGTAAATCCAATTGCTGTAAGGAATTGGATAAGGCAGACACACCATAATTTCTGGAACCAATCCAAGGAACCCCCCTATGAGCCCGAACCTTAGTACCTTTAGTGCTAGCTCTTAGATCATTCATGGCAACCAACGCTGCACAGCCAGTGCCGAAGACAAGGGCAAGCATCAGTGAAGTTGCTGAGTCAACCCCAACTTGCAGCAACAATGCAAACATAACCGCTGCCAACAATCTTTCAACCAAGAATAAAGAGGCCAGCAAACCCCCTCTGCTCTGAGCCCTCAAAGGTACAAGAAGAGTTTGAAACGTGAGCACGCTCAAGAAAATGAGTGACGACTGAGCTAGCAAATCATTGAATTGTATCAACACACAAAACCACACAGTCGCAACAATTGCTCCAATAGCAATCTTTGTTTTAGCTTTAGCCCAATAAACTTCAACAGACACTCTGCTTGCAGCCAAATCCCGAGTGAAAAAGGAATTGAAGCCGAAATCTAGCAAACCAGAAATCACCATTCCGAGAGCGACAGAAGTTGCTGCCAGCCCAAATAGGTCAACTGTACTCAAGCGGGCGGCCACTATGAAAAGTAACGCAGTTACTGCTTGAGAAACCCCAGTAGCCGCAATTATCGGAAGTGCCTGGCCGCTCAAACTAGGTTTCTTTTTCATGGCAATAACTTTCTTGAAAAATCTTGACCTGAATCATAGCGGACTGATTTGAATGGGCCTGACTTACTCAGAACATCTACACTCACCGAAATCCTGTTTGCATCAAGTTTTGTCCATCTGGCCTGTGTACCTAAGTTTTTTGAGTCAGTTCTAAGACTTTTAGCACCTGCGAGAGCGAGAGGCTTACCCAGTGAGGCCGCTTTGGCAACTATTCCACTAGGACCACCATTCGAGTGTGCTGCCACAACGATGTCAACTGCAGCGATAGCGCTGTCAAGGCTCGAGTCGTCCAGCGGGCCGGAGATTACAAAAAGCCGATGCTCATCTTTCATGCTTTGTAGTTGGAATTTCAGAGATTCTTGAACTTCATTGTCCAGGGTACCAGCAATGACCAGACCAATATCTTTCCTATTTGAGATAGAGCCAATGACTAGATTCAAGTTTTTTCTGGGTGTAATGTATCCAAAAACGCCGATCCAGAATCGAGGGGCTAACTCGTCAAGAATACTTCTGTATTCTTCTATTTTACCTTCTATCGTATTGAGCGTTATTGGGTCTGAAAGCCAGGGTATAGGGGCTTTCCTTTTTGATATGGGGCTTTTCAGGCCATAAACCTTTATGTTTGACCTTAAGTTTGAGGCAATTATTAGAAACTTTTTTGACAGCCCGACTAGGTAACCGAGTCCTTTTATTTTGCGAGGTTCACCATCTGGCCTCATGACTAGAAAAGTTGTTGGGGCAGAGATTTTCCAATGCCCTAAAGCGATTTGAAAAAGTAATTTGTCAGATTCAGGGAAAGATACCTGCGCTGAATCTCTCACCAATGGATTTGATGAGAGATTAGATAACCTAAAGTCATCTGATGAAAGGCAAGTCGTCTTCAATTTCGAGATTCTAGCTAGGTGAATCTGATACTCTCTTGAGTTCCTTGAAGCTTCGGTAGTCAACAAAACAACTTCGCAATCTTGTGATTTTTGCAATGCTCGCTCCGCCAGCAACCGAACATAATAAAAATGATGCCCAGAAGAATTTGGCTCTACTATGACGATCCGTCGATTTATCGTTCTTGAAGTCATCTTGAAAGCCTTGTTTTCCTAAACACTATTTCTATTCCTAGCAAAAATTTGTGACTCAATTAACCGAACTGTTACCTAAAGAGTAGCACTGAGCAGGTCTTGAGCCGAGAGAATACAAATTTAGATAGGTAGCAACTGGTGTTCAGAATTAACCGTCATGCCAGTTTTTCAAAAAAAGTCATGTGTCCCGACTTTACAAATGAAGCTTGGTTCATTCCAATACTAAGTTTACGAGTGAGTGAATTAGGACGGGCAGAACTTTTTCAGGAGGACATAGGGGATGCTCATTGCGGGGAGGCCACTACCGCGTCATGGAGCCCTCGGGCCATCATATCTGCTGAGTATCTATTCTTCACCTCTTCAATCCAGTCTGTGTTAGCAGATTGAATAGGATTCTTCCAAAGTTCTCTTAGTGCTAAAGAAATGTTTGAAGGGTCGCTTGATTCAGCCCAGTACACGCCTCCCGTGTCGGCAAGCTCTATTTCAGGTGCGTGGAGCTCGCCCCTAGAGACAATCTGAGGAACGCCAAAGCCAAGAGACTGTGTCAGGCCTAGACCTGCGAATCCTGGTGAGACACTTGTGAATGCTCGTGAATAATGAATTTTCAGTAAATCAAAATCCTGAACCCAACCTGGGAATAGAACGTGGCCGGACACTCCAAGCTCCACTGCTAAATCTTTGAGTCGTTCTAGGTAAGGACCTGAACCAACTAGATTTAAACTAATTCCCTGATCTGCCAATCCACTTAAACTAAAGGCACGAACCAAGTTTTCAACTTTTTTGTCGTGGGCGAAGCGACCAACGTATAAGACTTGGTTTCTCTCGGAGTTTATAGCGGGTTCGGACAATCTTGCAAAACTGTACAAAGCATTAGAGGCTACCCAAACTCTCGCATTTCTTAGACTCTCCTTAGCTTCCTTCGCTTGTTCAGGTGTATAGAGAATCAATCCATCAGAGAGGGACATCTGGAAGCGCCTTATCTTGGCGGTCGAGGCCTTACTGCCTTTGCGAGGGTGCAGGTGACCCCACAACAATGTTCTATTTGAGGCAAGTTTTCTGACAAGCAGAAATAACCATACGTGAATCGCACGTGGATTTAGGTCGAGGATCAAATTTTTAGTTTTTAGGGCAGCTGTCCAGTGCCCTAATTGGATGTAGGCCTTTCCAAAAAATCTAACCATGGCTACATGAGTGTACATTTCTGGACTAATGCCGGTGCGAACAGTCCGTTCCAGCTGAGCCTCGCTACAGAAAAGCTCTATAGCGCCATGCTCAGAAAACAAAATTTCCAAACAGGCTTGCCTGTAAGCGGGAAAGGTAGCTAGATACATAATTGCTGTGCTGGCTTCTTTCTTTTTTGAAACCGCATTTTTACTTTTGTTCACTATTCCTTCTTTCATTAGATCTCTAGTTGCAATTCACAGGCTATTGAGTTCCCTGGGACTATTAGAGTTCAGGTGGTCAGATACTTTAGGTGAAGTGGTGTCACATACTAAATGACTTGACTCCCAGATTACTCACGCAAGATGGAACTTATCGCGACATCTGCACTGCAGGTAGTATCTTCCCTGATGATTTGGACCATTTTGCATTTTCATTTTTCAAAAACCATTAAGTCCACTCTAAAAACTACCTGCCTGTTAAGGTGTGCTAGTCCAAGGTTGTTGAATCTTGACTTCACGCGAATGCAAGCCCAACAAGGTTGCTGTAAAAACACACCATGTCCGATTTGTATCGATGAATCAATTGACTTTGGAGATTTGAATCACAAAGCGGTTTCTGGAACCAAAACCATAAAGACGGGAAAGTCCAGTATAAGAATGTTGAGTCTAAACAACTCAAACATGCGTCGATGGTACTCCGCATATGTTTGTTGAGAATACTCTTATTGCACTCTGCATTCCTCGAATCTACGAGTTTCCAGTAGTCTTGAACCATGTCTTTGGAGCCAAGTTACACTATAGTTGGATTAAATTATTGGCCGGAACCTACAGGGAACGCTCCTTACAACACAGATTTGGCGGAAGAGCTTTCTCAGTCCTCTGTTATCCACGTTTTGACCGGGATTCCTCACTATCCTTGGTGGGAGAAGCAGCGAGGCCACAGCGATCTCGAATACGACGGACTGCATCCAAACTTGAAATTGGTAAGACTTAGTCACACAGTGCCGAAGACCCAATCAAATGTCTCAAGAGCGATCATGGAAATTAGTTTTGGCTTTAGTGCAATACTGAGTGGCAAGCTAAGTGGGCCAAAGGTGATTCTGGTATCACCTGCCATGCTGTCCTCTGCAATGGTTTTGGCTTGGCTTAGGCTGATCTGTCCAAAAACGAAGGTTTTGGTTTGGGTTCAAGATTTATATGAACAGGGGCTTAGGGAAACTAGCCAAAAGAAAGGGATACTTTCAGCGATTATCGCGAGTATTGAAAATTGGATGCTGGCTAACTCGGACAGGGTGGTTGTTGCTCACCCTAAGTTTTTGAAGGCAAAACAATTAAGTCAGATTAACACTCAAAAATACTTCACAGTTCCAAATTGGAGCCAATTCGAGTTCAGCCCGACTGAAACAAGTTCAGAAACTAAATCCAGATACTCGTTTGGCGACGCAAAACTCGTGCTTCATATCGGAAACATGGGAGTCAAGCAAGGGTTAGAAAATGTCTTGGAAACCGCAAGATTGGCTCAAAGTTTGAAACACCAAGTGACTTTTGCTTTCGTAGGAGGTGGAAACCAATTGGATCGCCTAAAGGTAGCTGCAAGCGACCTTGAGAATGTTATGTTCATTCCTCCCGTCTCTGAATCTGAGCTTGCGAATCTATTGCAGGCGGCCGACATTTTGCTTGTAAACGAAAAACCTGGAGTCAAAGAGATGTCTATTCCCTCCAAATTGACTACATACTTTCTTTCAGGAAGGCCGGTTTTAGTGTGCTCAGAACCTGATTCCTTGGCTGGGATGGCAGTCATAGAAAACAAAACTGGTCTTTGGGTTCAATCAGGAAATCCAGACGATTTACTTACCGGTATACTTAGGCTTGAACCTTCTGAAGCCGAAATAGTCGCAAAAACGGCTATTCTGTTTGCTAGAGAAAAATTGAGTAAAGAGTCAGCTCTAAGGCAATTTCGTCAAATTTTAGATCACATTTAGGAGTGCAGTGCTAAGGGCATTAATTACAGGAATTACAGGACAAGATGGCTCATACTTGACAGAGTTGCTTCTGTCGAAAGGCTATGAGGTGCACGGGTTGATCCGCCGCTCTTCAAGTTTTAACACCTCAAGAATTGATCACGTGTATCAGGGGCCGCAAGAACATGGGCAGAAACTAATCCTTCACTATGGAGACCTAACTGATGGAAGCCGCTTGGTCAGCTTGGTTGGAAACATCCAGCCAGATGAGGTTTACAACCTCGGGGCCCAGTCGCATGTTCGAGTAAGTTTCGACGAGCCTGAGTTCACCGGTGATGTAACTGGTGTTGGTAGCACAAGACTTCTAGAAGCAGTCAGACTTACTTCTCCTCAATCAAAGTTTTATCAGGCGTCATCTTCTGAGATGTTTGGAGCAACACCTCCTCCCCAAGATGAAGACACTCCTTTCTACCCAAGATCACCTTACGGAGCAGCAAAGGTCTATTCATACTGGATGACCAAGAACTACCGTGAGGCTTACGACATGTTTGCGGTAAATGGAATCTTGTTCAATCACGAATCTCCAAGAAGAGGAGAGACATTCGTGACTCGTAAGATAACAAGAGCTGTTGCTCGAATTGCAGCAGGTAAGCAAGACAAACTATTCCTAGGAAATCTAGACGCGGTTCGTGACTGGGGCTATGCACCGGAGTACGTTGAGGGCATGTGGAGGATGCTGCAAGCAGACAAGCCAACTGACTTCGTACTTGCAACTGGAACAGCCTGTAGCGTTAGAGAGTTTGTCCAGCACTCCTTTGAAAGAGTTGGCATGGACTGGGAGAAGTACGTAGATTTCGATGATCGATACTTGAGACCAACTGAAGTTGATGCACTTATCGGAGATGCTTCCAAGGCAGAAAAGATTCTTGGCTGGAAAGCAAAGACGCATGCCAAGGAACTAGCAGTACTAATGGTGGATGCAGACGTAACAGCATTGAGCCATGAAGGTACGCACTGGATAGATACTCCAAGGTTCTAATGGAAATGAGTCCTTGGAAACCAGGCATGCTGGACCGCTCAGCAAAGTTTTATGTTGCGGGCCATAACGGAATGGTTGGCGCTGCTGTTTGGAGACTTTTAGAAAAAGAAGGTTTCACCAACCTGGTGGGCAAAAGATCCTCAGAGTTAGATCTAAGAGACCGTAAATCGGTCTTCGATTTCTTTGAGCAAGAGAGACCAAGGTACGTTGTTCTAGCTGCCGCAAGAGTTGGCGGAATCATGGCCAACAACACTTATCCAGCAGAGTTCCTGACTGACAATTTGCAAATTCAACTGAACGTTATGGATGCTGCAGCTCAATTCAAAGTTGAACGCCTTTTGTTCATGGGATCTTCTTGTATATATCCAAAGTTTGCCCCTCAGCCAATCAAGGAAGAGTACCTTCTAACTGGGCATTTAGAGCCAACAAATGATGCATACGCAATTGCCAAGATTGCTGGAATCATGCAGGTGCAGGCAGTTAGAAGACAATACGGGCTGCATTGGATTTCAGCTATGCCAACAAATCTTTATGGAGTTGGAGATAACTACTCTGGAGTTAACTCCCACGTAATACCAGCTCTAATCAAACGTTACGAAGAAGCCCGCCTTTCAGACCAGGACATTGTGGTTAACTGGGGCACTGGTTCACCGCTCAGAGAGTTCCTGTACGTTGATGATCTAGCAACAGCAACCCTTCACCTACTCGAGAAATATGACGGTGCAGAGCAGGTAAATGTTGGACCAGGCGAAGACCAATCCATCAAGGAGATTGCCCGACTCGTTGCAAAAGAGATTGGATTCACAGGGAAGACTGAATGGGACTCTTCTAAACCTGATGGAACACCAAGAAAACTGCTTGACGTAGCTAAACTAAAGTCCTTTGGCTGGAATCCGAAGGTTGTATTAGAAGACGGATTAAAACTTGCAGTGCAAGATTTTAGGAAATTCTGAACTCGGAAGGCTTTTTTGAAACAAGTCCTAAGCCGGAATCTCTATTTTCGGCATTATCGACAGATAAGGCAACCAAGTAGTAAATGAGCAGAACAGCAGGAAAGATGTAAGGTCTAGCGACAAATGCTGGAACTTCAGTGGTTCCGGCAATCACAATCCAAAGAAAAATCCCTATTTGAGGATGTCCAATATCCCATCCCCAAAGGGTTTTGCTAACCGTTAATGTGACCAAGAACACCAAGAAACCGACAATACCTGATACATACAGTGCTTCGAGCCAAATATTGTGAGTGGAATAATTCAGGTTGATTCCCGAGGAGTTTGCACTTCTTACCCAATCAGAGGCACCATAACCAAACCACATTTCTTCGGGGATCATATTTTTCGCGTAAATCCAAAGCTGGCCTCTGAAAGTAAAAGCCTCAGGGCTAAAGGGTATTAGGACAAAAACAAACGAACCCAAGACAACCATCGCGATAATGAAGTTTTTTCTCAATCGGGTATTTCCAATAATGCGGATTAGTGTAAGTAATACGACAGTTGCCAAAAACGCAAGCAGAGAAGTCCTTCCTGAAGACGCGTCAATAAGTATTGCTGACCCGAGCGCCACTAATCCCCTAAAGAGCGTGCTTGAACCAAATGAAAACAACAGAATGCCGACTCCGCTCAAAATAAGCCCAAAGGCGTTTCCCGACGAAAAGTTCCCAATGGTTTGCCCCCAAACAGAGCATTTGTCCAGTCTGCATAGGCCGAAGAATTGATCAGGAATGGTCAAGGCTAAAATCGCTACCACTACGTATAGCCCAAACGAGCCGATAAGAATCGCATGTCGCATATCTTTGATCACTAAGGGACGAGCGACTACAAATAGGAGGGGCGAGTATCCTGCGAGCATTAGAAGCGGAAATGCTGCGCTGTATGAGAACAACCCAACTGTCAATAGCAGAAGAATCATGAAAAAAACTAGAAAGACAATCGGCCTGGTGTGCTTACTAGCTTGGTTAAACATCCTTGGCTTTCGGGAAAGACTAATCGATAAAAGTAAGCCTGCGATAGCAAATAAAATTTGGCTGGAGAACTCCGGAAGCACAACCCCGGAAGTGCCTAAAGCTGAAAAACCGCCAAAGACACCAAGAGACAGCAAGCCCCAAAAAGTGACTGCTTTGTCTCCACTGCTAGATCTTCTAAGTAATTGAAATGTTGATATCGAAAGCGCTGATGATGCTAGAAAGACCATGTATTGAATCAACAGTTAATTCTCTTTCTCGAGATACTTCCAAAACACAAGTCTAATCTGCGATACAGAGACTAATCAGCCAACCCATACAACCGGTCACCAGCATCACCTAGACCCGGGACAATGTAACCGAGTTCGTTGAGCTTTTCATCTAGAGCGCCTAGAACTATCTTTACGTCTCTGTCTCCTACATGTTGTTCAACTGCTGCAACACCTTCAGGTGCCCCTAGTAGACAGATACAAGTTACATCTGTTGCACCTTTTTCGAACACGTAATCGATTGAATCAATTAGTGTTCCACCGGTAGCAAGCATTGGATCAATGATGTAAACCTGTCTTCCAGTTAGATCATCTGGAAGACGGTTTGCATATGTATACGGCTGAAGTGTTTCTTCGTTTCTCTTTATTCCTAGGAAACCAACTTCAGCGGTTGGTAGAAGCTTTACGATGCCTTCCAGCATTCCCAATCCTGCTCGCAGGATTGGGATGATGATTGGTCTTGGCTTTGAGAGCTTTTTGCCTGTTGTCTTGGTAACAGGGGTTTCAATGGTTACTGCAGTTGTCTTTACTTCCCTGGTTGCCTCGTAGGCAAGCAGAGTTACAAGTTCTTCCACTAACTGTCTAAAGACAGGGGAAGGAGTGTTCCTATCTCTAAGAACAGTCAGCTTGTGAGTGATTAGAGGATGATCTGCAATGTGTATACGCATAACTCAAATCTAACAGTTGAGGGAGGGCTAAAGCTTTTGGTTGGAGATCCTAGGGTTACCTTGAATAGGGTCTTTTTTCTTAGTTAGCTTCGCTAACTGTGATTGGGTCTTGCTTCTCAATCTTGCGTAGGAAACGGCTAGCAGAGGAGCAGTGGTGTTCTTAGAGCCTTTGGCTCTGGCGTATTTGATTGCGTCTACATAGAACTTGTAATCGGCTCGGTTGATCTGTGTTTCTAGTAGTTCTTTGATGCTTGGTCTTGTTTCAAGGCCAAGAGGTCGTTTAGGGGTGTTTATGAGGTCAAAC
>CANKLZ010000030.1 GCA_947483795.1 Micrococcales bacterium
TGATAAATGTCATCTGCAACGACCGGTGTTGAAACAGCAGCTAAAGACATCTGGTCAAGTTTTAGTGGAGTGGTTGGAACACCTAGGTTGCCAATTCGCATACCGCTGTCAAGATAAGCTCTGGTTCCAGCGAACTTGTAGTTCTTGACCCCAAGAGCAGCCATAGCGTTCTTGAGTTCTCCAGCTCTGAAAGCTCCCATAGCTGATGGGTTTGCTTCCAGGGATTTGAGTTCTTCAAGTTTGGCTTTGCCTCGTTCACCTCTAGTGAGAGTGATAAGAGAAACTTCAGCTCCACGACTAACAGCATCTGCGATCACGTGGCCGGTTTGATGGCTCTCATCGTCTGGGTGAGCGTGGACTAAAAGAATTCTTTTAGCTTTGAAAGTTTGTTTGGCCATAAGAAAAACCTTAGTTCAGTTCTGCCCGCCATTGACCTAACTCTGGCCTTAGGGTATCTTTAGTTAGGTAACCCTAACTTCGAATGGTCTGATAACCATCGCGAAAGGAAATATTGCTAGCGAACTTCCTCATTGGCCTTAGAGAAGGCCTAGAAGCCTCACTAATCGTAGGTATCTTGGTTGCCTACCTGAACAAAACAAACAACAAAAGAGGCGCTATTGCGGTGCTTTGGGGCACTTTAGCCGCCATTCTGGTCTCCATACTCGTAGGTATTGGACTTACCGTCTTTGTCTCTGTGGCACCGGCAGGCATCAACGAAATGATTGCCGGACTTGCCTCTATCGTGGCCGTTGTATTCGTTACCTGGATGATCTTCTGGATGGCAAGACAGAGCAGGGCTCTCAAAGGGGAATTACACAAAAAGATTGATCTAGCATCAACCTCCGCCTTCACCTTGGTCGGTGTGGCCTTCTTCGCAGTGATTCGAGAAGGTGTAGAGACATCGGTGTTCCTTTGGAGCTCAGGCCGAGCATCAGGTGATGACACCAACCCAGTACTAGGTGCAACCCTAGGTTTACTGGTTGCAGCTGCACTTGGTTACCTAATCTATCGCGGAGCGCTAAAGCTAAACATCAGCAAGTTCTTTAAGTACACCGGAGCGTTCCTTATTCTGGTTGCCGCAGGAATCCTTGCCTATGGTGTGCACGAACTCCAGGAAATCGGTTGGTTCCCATTCCTAACCGAAAAAGCTTACGACGTTAGTGGAATTATCCCTAAGGACAGCTTTTTTGATGTAATACTCCGAGGAACAGTTAGCTTCAGATCTGCTCCAGTAATCCTGGAATCAATCGTCTGGTTTGCTTACCTAATCCCAGTATCTTACATCTACCTAAAGCCAGCTAAAAAGAACTAGTTCTTGCAAAACAAAAATGGACCTCAATCGATGAGGTCCATTTTTTTGTTTGACCATTATTTTGTTAGCCAGCTGCGTTCTCGTTGGCACGCTTCTTAGCTGAAGTGTTTCGGGCACGAATACCTGCATCAAGTTCAACCTTGCGGATACGAGTTGCCTCCGGGGTTACCTCAACACATTCGTCTTCACGAGCAAACTCCAGACACTCTTCCAAAGACATCTTGCGAGGAGGGGTTAGTGACTGGAACTCATCGCTTGATGCAGCTCGCATGTTAGTAAGTTTCTTTTCCTTTGTGATGTTTACATCCATGTCATCAGCTCTAGAGTTTTCACCGACAACCATACCTGCATACACTTCGCTGGTTGGATCAACAAAGAATGATCCGCGCTCTTGAAGAGCAATCATTGCAAACGGTGTGGCAACTCCTGCACGGTCAGCAATTAGAGAGCCGTTGATACGAGTAACAATCTCTCCAGCCCATGGCTCATAGCCTGCGGAGATAGCGTTAGCGATACCGGTTCCCTTGGTGGTGGTTAGGAATTCAGTTCTGAATCCGATAAGACCACGGGAAGGAACTAGGAACTCCATGCGAACCCAACCGGTTGAGTGGTTGACCATGTTCTTCATACGACCCTTACGAGCGGCCATTAGCTGGGTCATAGGACCTAGGAACTCTTCAGGAACATCGAGGGTTAGATCTTCAACAGGCTCATGCAGCTTGCCATCAATCTTCTTGGTAACTACCTGAGGCTTACCAACAGTTAACTCGTAGCCTTCACGACGCATCTGCTCAACCAAGATAGCTAGAGCTAGCTCTCCACGACCTTGGACTTCCCAAGCGTCTGGACGCTCTGTAGGTAGAACTTTAAGAGATACGTTACCGATAAGTTCACGGTCCAAACGGTCCTTCACTAGACGAGCGGTAACCTTTGCTCCCTTGACTCGACCAGCCATAGGTGATGTGTTGATACCGATAGTCATCGAGATGGCTGGGTCATCAACAGTAATCATTGGCAGTGGACGAATATCGTTCGGGTCGGCAAGGGTTTCACCAATGGTGATGTTCTCGATACCGGCAACCGCGACAATGTCACCAGCAGAAGCTGATTCAGTTGGGAAACGATCAAGAGCTTTGGTCATCAGGAGCTCTGTTATCTTCACAGTCTGAGTTGTGCCATCCTGACGAACCCAAGCAACCTGCTGACCCTTCTTAATAGTTCCGTTGAAAATGCGAAGAAGTGCAAGACGTCCAAGGAATGGAGATGCGTCAAGGTTTGTTACGTGCGCCTGAAGAGGTGCTTCATCGTCATAAGTAGGAGCTGGGATGTGCTTCAAGATTGCCGCAAACAGAGGCTCAAGATCTTCACTGTCTGGCATCTCGCCATCGTTTGGCTTGTTCAAGCTTGCACGTCCTGCGCGGCCTGACGCATAGATAACAGGTAGCTCAAGTATTGAGTCGATGTCTAGATCTGGAACATCTTCGTGAATGTCAGATGCTAGACCTAGAAGAAGATCGTGTGTTTCTTCAACAACTTCATCGATACGAGCATCTGGACGGTCAGTCTTATTGACCAAGAGAATAACTGTGAGGTTAGCTTCAAGTGCCTTACGAAGTACGAAACGTGTCTGAGGTAGTGGACCTTCAGATGCGTCAACTAGAAGAACAACGCCATCAACCATTGATAGTCCACGTTCAACTTCGCCACCGAAGTCAGCGTGACCTGGGGTGTCAATAACGTTGATTGTGATTTCTTTGCCGTTAGCTGAAGCACCTTTATAAGCAATTGCGGTGTTCTTAGCAAGGATGGTAATACCCTTTTCACGCTCAAGGTCCCCTGAGTCCATTAGGCGTTCGCCTAGTTGAGCGTGGTCACTGAAGGATCCGGTCTGGCGAAGCATGGCATCAACCAAAGTGGTCTTGCCATGGTCAACGTGAGCCACGATTGCTACGTTACGAATGTCATCTCTTGATACTTGGGCCATTACTGTGGGTCCTTTAGGGCGTTGTTCAGCGCAAAACGAAAAATCACTTCAACGCTTGATTGTTGGGGCTTCGGGCACGAGGTGCAAGAGCCGTAGTGCTTAAAGTCTAACCGAGGCAGCCCTAAAAGCATGCCTCGGTTAGAGAAGAGTATTTAGCTAGATTATTGACCGATTGAAGCCAAAAGATTAGCTCTAGCCTCGCGACGCTTCTTCTGTTCCTTAGGATCTGGCACTGGAACAGCAGCCAAAAGGCTCTTTGTGTATAGCTCTTGAGGGTTATTGAGAACCTGGTCACGAGGACCAACCTCAACAAGCTTTCCGTACTGCATAACCGCAATACGGTGAGCCAAGATGTCAACCACACCAATGTCGTGAGTGATGAACAAGCAAGCGAACTTTAGGCGGTCCTGAAGTTCTGTAAGTAGGTCAAGGAATCTAGCCTGAACAGACACATCAAGAGCAGAAGTAGGCTCATCAGCAATCAAAAGCTTTGGAGATAGAGCCAAAGCACGAGCAATACCAACACGCTGCTTCTGACCACCAGATAGCTCATGAGGGTAACGGTTACGGTATGAGCGAGGAAGTTCAACTGAGTCCAGAAGTTCTTCAACAATTCTGTTTAGTTCTTCACCTTTAGCTTCGCCAGCCAAAAGCAATGGCTCACCGATGCTCTCACCGATAGGTAAACGAGGGTTCAGAGATGAAGAAGGATCCTGGAACACAATACCTGTGTCGCGACGGATGACCTTAAGCTCTCTTAGCTTCTTGCCAGCGATGTCATTACCCAAGATCTCAATTGAACCTGAGTGTACTGGTAGAAGACCGATGGCTGCACGGCCAACAGTAGTCTTACCAGAACCTGACTCTCCTACTAGACCTAGGATTTCACCTGGCTGAATAGAGAATGAGACACCGTCAACCGCTCGGAATGCTGGAATACGACCACGCTTTGGATACTCAATAACTAGGTCCTTGATTTCAAGAACTGGTTGAGCTTTGACTGATTCAGGAGCAAGAGTTCGAACCTTTATTGATCCAAGCTTAGGCACAGCTGAAAGAAGAGCCTGTGTGTACGGGTGCTGAGGCTTGTTGAAGATGATGTCTGAAGTGTTCTCTTCAACTGTTAGACCGTCCTTCATAACCAAGATTCGGTCGCTCAAGTCGGCTACTACACCCATGTCGTGAGTAATCAAAAGAACCGCTGAGTTCAGCTTGTCTTTCAGGTTACGCATAAGGTCAAGAATTTCAGCCTGAACTGTAACATCCAAAGCAGTGGTTGGCTCATCTGCGATTAGTAGAGCAGGGTCACAGGCAAGTGACTGAGCAATCATTGCGCGCTGACGCTGACCACCAGATAACTGGTGCGGGTACTTGTCGAAAGAACGCGCAGGGTCTGGAATTTCAACCATGGTTAGCAGCTCGATTGCTCGCTCTTTTGCCTGGTTAGGTCCCATTTCAAAGTGGTTACGTAGAACTTCAACGATCTGGAAACCCACTGTGTACACCGGGTTTAGAGCAGTCATCGGCTCTTGGAAGATGTAAGCGACTTCTTTTCCTCTGAACTTACGCAGTAGAGACAAAGGCTGGTTTAGCATTTCAACGTTTTTGACCTTGACGCTACCTGATGTTCTGGCGTTGGAGGCAAGAAGGCCCATTAGGCCCATAGCTGTTGTTGACTTACCTGAGCCTGATTCACCCACGATGGCTAGAACTTCACCAGCTGCTACCTCAAAGTTCATGTCAATAGCGGCTGGGTACCAAACACCCTCAACCCAGAACTCTACGTTGAATCCCTCGACTTTTAGAATCGGTTCTTTACTTGGCATCAGCTTAATTACCTTCCTTAGTGGCTGAAAATGGTGAAACTTTATTGCAGTCTGCGATAGTCTGGCCATCATGGCTGACTCTTACATTTATAGAACCAGAAGTAATTGGATCTATCTGGCGATAATCGCCGTCGTTGGTTTTCTCGCTGCTATTTCTTACTTCTCCATTGACAATGTCCCTGCTGGACTCATCGCCATTGTGAACACCATTGCAGTTTGCGCAATCTTGTGGGTGGTCATGATTCAACCCAAAATCGTTTACAGCAGCCAAGGAATTGAAATTCATAACCCATTCCAAACCATCCATGTGGGATGGCTTCGCGCCGAAGACTTCGTTACTAAGTTCTCTTTCACCGTTATTACTGCTGAGAAAAAATTCTCCTCTTGGGCTGCCCCATCTTCGAGCAGAATCATTAGCCGTAACATTCATGACTCTGACTACAGAGGCACCGGACTTGAATCCAGAAAAGTTATCGCTACCAGCGACTCTCCTAGATCCGAAAGCGGAGCTGCTCTCATACTGGCACTTAGATACAGCGAAAGCTCGGTTAAATCGGGTACCGCTGGCGGGCACCTGGAAAGAAAGATCAACTTTCTTTCCATGGCCGTTTGCATAGTCAGTATAGGAATACTGGTTTATACCCTTATTCAATGATCTTTACCTAGCTCTTGTTAACCTGAGCACGAGTGCCAGTTTCAACGGCACGTTCTTTACGACTGATTCTTCTTCTTTGGCGAGGGTCAAACGCATCACGAAGACCGTCTCCAACAAAGTTGATGCTCAAGGCAATAGCGATAATGATTACACCTGGCCACCAGAACAACCACGGCGCATAAATGAATTCACCTTGGTATTGGGAAATTAGGGCACCAAGAGATACATCCGGCGCTTGAACACCGAAACCAAGGTATGAAAGTCCGCTCTCCAAGAGAATCGATGAGGAGAGTAGCAATGTTGTGGAAACAATAATCACACCGACAGAGTTTGGCAAAATGTGCTTGAAGATAATTCTGCGGTTAGATGCTCCAGCTACTCGAGCAGCATCAACGAACTCACGTTCTCTCAATGAGAGGAACTCTCCTCTTACCAGACGAGCAAGACCTGGCCAGATGAAAATACCTAGGAATATTGCTAGAGGGAAAACTCCGAAGTTACCCAAGTTATAACCAATAACAGCACCGATAAGAATGAACGGAACAGTCAAGATAAAGTCTGTAAAACGCATCATGACTGAGTCGATGATTCCACCGAAGAAGCCTGCAACTGATCCAATAATTGTTCCGATAAAGGCTGAAAGGCCACCGATGACGATCATAATCATCAATGAGATTTCAGAACCTCTAAGAACTAGGGAGAAGTAGTCACGTCCGTTAGGAAGCTGGCCCATTGGGTGTACCTCGCTTGGACAACCATCTGCACAAGGACCTTGAGGAGGAACATCTGTGTGAGCGAATTGCCACCAGCCCTTGATAGTGATCGGGTTGGCATCTGTACCTAAGTGAATTCCTGAAGCTGTGTACACAAAGATGGTGAACAAGATAATAAAAATCAAACCAGCAATAGCAGGCTTGTGTTGGAAGAATCTCTTGCGAATGATTTGACCCTGGCTTAGACCAGCTGTCTCTAAGTTACTGCTACCGGTCTCGTTAGCCTCGATTTGTTGAGGAGAATTCTTTTTTCTATTTAACAATGCCATCAGATTTTCTACTTTCTAATTCTGATACGAGGGTCTAGGACGGAGTAAAGCAAGTCAGCAACCAAAGTTGCCATGATGGTCAAGAAAGCTGAAATTGCAAACGTAGCCATCAAAAGATTGAGATCTTGTGACTGGATTGCTTCATTTGAAAGGCTTCCCATTCCTCGCCAGCCGAAGATACCTTCGGTAATAATGGCTCCACCAATCAAACCTGCAACTTCAAAGGTTAGAAGTGTGGTCAAAGGCAGCATGGCATTTCTAACTGCGTGACGAAGAACAACTTCACGCTCTGGCATACCCTTGGCACGTGCTGTGCGGATGTAGTCCATGTTTAGAACTTCCAACATAGATGCGCGCGAGTATCTTAGATATCCTGCGAAACCCAGAGCAAGCGCTGTGGTTGGGAGGAACAAGTGTGTAACAAGGTCCAAATTGTTTACCCAGAAGTCGTTTGAAAAAATAGTGATGTTGTATGAACCCTGAGTTTGGATCGGTCTGCCGTCTGACAGCTTGAAATAGTTATCCCATGTCTGCATTAGCTTGTCGGTTACGGTAAATAGAGAGACCATGAATGCAGTTAGCATTGCAACTCGGATTACCGGACCTTTATCAATCTTGGTAAAGAAATATCCTATGAAATAGCTCGAACTTAGCATTAGCGCTGCCAAAGCCAGCATGAGTTCGTAGTTAGTGCCTGGTCCCGCTATTGCTTGGAATGGGTAGTAGGCAATCAAACCAAGGACAACTGATGATAGACCTGCGCCTAGCGCTTTTCTATTTCCAAGACCCGAGAAAAGGTGTGTGAATCCAAGCGCACAAGCAATACCTAAGATTGCTATTCCAAATATGCCCATAGTTGGGTATCTGAACCAGGCGGTTGCGCTAGCTGCAAAGAACACACTTACAAATAGCCCGAAAGTGACAAGCCAGGTTAGTAGCACCCTCTTTTTAGTTCCACTGACAAAGCCCGCAATTATTACTGCTATCACCCCGGATATCAAAATGTTGGCCACAATATCTATGGTGGGGTTTACCAGGAAGTCATTGAATCTGATTGCCATGAACTCTTTGAGCATCACAGCGATCCAGAAAATAGGAAGAGAGAATAGGAAGAAAGATAGAAGCGTCAGTGAGTTATCCAATCTTGAATACTGACGAATTGCACTTAGTACACCGAAGCTAATTCCAATAACTACAGACAAAATTGACGCGGCCAAAACAAGACGCAAAGTGATTGGAATTGCTGCAGCAATTTGGTCAACAACTGGAAGTCTAAGAATTACGGTGTTTCCGAAATCACCTGTGAAAGCTTTCGTTAGCCACAGGAAGTAACGAGCCGGAGGCGGAACATCTAATTGCAAAGTCTTCGTAAGCTCAGCAATGATGACATCCTTCTTTGGGTCTGTCGACTCACGGACACCCGCTAAAGGATCACCTGAATAGGCTGCCAGTTGATAGGTAAGGTACGTTGACCCAAACAAAATTAGTAGGGCTAGAGATAGTCTTCTACCGATGAAAGCTAACAATTGGAATCCGTTCTTTTTTTCTTGCGGGCAAGAGTTCCAAATGTCAGTTTATCCAAATTCCGAATTTGAATCGCCAACCTTGGCAAAATATACGAGTTAAAAAAGTTCTTGGCGGTACCCTTTCGAGTACCGCCAAGAACAGGTTTTAGATTTTCTAAACCATAACTAGTTAGTTATGAATTAGTAACCCAACGCCCAGTAGTTCCATACAACGTTAGGGTTCAATGGGCTTGGAAGAACGTTCTTCAAGTCCTTGTTCCACGCTGATACACCTGGCCACTGGTATTCACCAATTGTCCAGTAGTTAGACCATAGCTGACGTTCTGCTGCAATCTTCGCGTTGATTAGTTCAGTCGCGCTTAGAGAGTTTTCGAACTTCTCTAGCAATGTGTCTAGAGTTGGGTCAACCCAACCTGCACGGTTGTTAGAGCCATCGCTCTCGTACTGAGGGTTAGTTCCAGTCTGTGAGATCGCAGACTTTGACCATGCGAATGTAGCTACATCGTAGTTGTTACAGTTCAAAAGACCTGACCAACCAGTTGATGCAACGTTAGTTAGCTTGATACCAACCTTGTCTCCCTGAAGTGCGATCTGTGTAGCAATGTCAACACGACGAGGTGCAGTGCTTGTAAGCATCTTGACGCTGATGCTGTCAGAGCCTGGTCCTGCGCTTGGGTAGTACTTCTTCATAAGAGCCAGAGCCATTGCGTTACGCGCAGTCTGGTCCTTCATGAAGTCGTTTACGTATGAGCTTGAACCAGCAACAACCTTGGCGTAGTCACCTTCAGTTGTTAGTGAGAACGAGCTGTTTAGCACTGGAGAGTTACCAGAGAAGGCCGGGTCGAAGATCTTACCAACGTATGTGTTAGCAATAACTTGACGAGGAACTACTAGCATCATTGCCTTACGCAAGTCTTTAGCTCTCTGAGTTGAACCCTTGAATGGACCATCGTACGGAGCAGCACAGTTACCGTCTGAGTTAACAGTTTCGTTCGGTACGTTTGCGTCACCTGCACGGATGTCGAAGTGCTCGTAGGTAGCAACTGAAGTTCTTGCTGCAACTGTACCTGGGTCACCGTCAACGGTTGCCCAGAATGAAGCTGTAGCTGAACCAGAGTAAAGGTCTACTTCACCGTTCTTGATGGCCTGACCAACAGCAGTGTCGCTGAAAGTAGTACCTGTAGCTGGGAACTTGAAAATGATTCTTTCCATGTTGCCAGTCATCTTTGGAGCACCGCTAACAGAAGCTAGTGGGTTTCTGTCCAAAGTACATGATGAAGCACCACAAGATGTGATCTTGAAGCCACCGTTTGAGATGAGCAATAGAGGGTTTGTGCTTGCAGTAACAGTTGTGATGTTCCAAACTGTTGACCACTTGATAGCCATCTTTGTCATAAGTGAACGAGCTGCAGTTCTGTCATCCAGAGCTGATTCGTAGTCTTCGTCATCTGTTGGAGGAAGCGCTTCGTATGAAGTGTAGTAAGCATCTTCAAATGCTGCCTTGTAAGACGCGTTTGTGCGTGCAGTCTGAAGTGACTTCTTACCCTTTGCAAGACCAACTAGTGCGTGAACAGCTCCTGGTCCAGGACCAAAGATCTGCCAGTCTGGCTGGAATGCGTCGTACTTGACGGTTAGAGAGTAGTTGTCATCGCTTAGGTCGAATGAGTTCGCTCTGGTGTGGTCATCGTATGCTCCACCGTAACCAGCTGAATCAAACTTTGAACCATTCTCAGACATTGGGTCACCCAAACCAGCTTTGATTGAGTAATCACTGTTTGAGATTGCGTGGCTTAGAAGTAGGTCCTGAGCGGTGATTAGAGTTCCGTCAGAGTACTTTAGACCCTTCTTGATTGTGTAAGTAACTGCGAAACAACCAAACTCATCTGTTGTAGATGTAGTTGCACAGTTGTTACGAGTGATCTTGAAGGTACCGAAAGCGGTGTTACGAATTAGCTGTGCTTTGTTGTTGTAGTAAGTGAAACCAGCACCGGTTGGATAAACAACATCCACGTTGGTTACTAGGTTCTTACCATTTACAGCGGTGTTAAGACCTGAAAGTGTGTTGCCCTCTTGGACAATCACGGTCTTGTTAGCTGCAGTAGCATTCGCAGGAGCAAGGCTTAGGCCAGTAACTCCAAGAATCGAAACTGCGACTAGGGCTACGCCCTTGACCAGATTTTTCTTCATTGTTTCTCCTTGTTTGTTTCGGTACGAGTGCGTCAAAATTGCTTTTAGCCCACAAGTTCCTTGGGTAGTGAAACTTTATAACTAAAAACACTCTCGGCATATACATTTCAACCAAATCGTTACATTTATTTACATAACGGAAATAGAAGGTGAACTTGGGCTTTCAACTCAATTTTTAGCCGTGTCAAACAATCTCTAGTGTTTCCGGTGCTATGGTTATGACACGCTCAACTTGAGCTAAGTTGCTTTTTGCAGGGAAAACCGGTGAAAACCCGGTGCTGACCCGCAACCGTAAATCGACTAAATCCATTGTTTATAAGGGATCTAGACCCGATGAGTCGGAATGCCTGCATAAATCAATGACTCCAAATAAACCGTCGTGGTCTACGGGTGGAGTCGGGTAGGTACCTCTTACCCGTCTATCGCACAAGGATCGCACACACCGAAAGGGTTGCGATGTCAACAAATACAAAGGAAGTGCGCCGTTTCGCACTATTAATATCAGCAATAACCGCAGTATCACTAGCTCTATCCGGCTGTTCAGCTCCTGAAGCCAAAATAACCAATCTGCAGCCTAAAACCAGCCAGTTTGTCCTAGATTCCTTCCAGGATGGGCAGTTCCTAGACCCATTTGAGGAGGGCAAGCCGGATATGGGTTCGACACTTGAGGCCATAGCTAACCTGAGCCTGCTCGGATACAGCTCATCTGATCTACAGAAGCAGATTGACTGGGTCAAAGCAAACACCACACTACTTAGTTCTGCAGGGCTCAAGGCAAACTATGTTTACACCGCGTACGTTGCTGGATTTGCAAATGACGCTTCAGTGGTTGCTCAACTTCAAATCATGAAA
>CANKLZ010000031.1 GCA_947483795.1 Micrococcales bacterium
GCAAGCTCAGCCTCGAGTGCTTGGAGCAGGTTCTCTGCCTCATCTTCGTCAACTTCTAAGTCTTCATTTCGAGTGACTCTGAAGTTATGGAACTGAATTATCTGCATTCCTTCAAACAAGGTTTGCAGGTGATGACCGATAACTTCTTCGAGGGTGATAAATTTCACACCGGAACTTGCGCCTGGAACCCGAATGAATCTAGGTAGTGTTGGTGGAACTTTTACTCTGGCGAAAAGGCGAGAATCATTTTCTGGGTGTTTGATCATCACTGCAATGTTCAAAGACAAACCAGAGATGTAAGGGAAAGGGTGAGCAGGGTCAACTGCAAGTGGGGTCAGCACAGGGAAAATCTGTTTACGGTAATAATCGGTGAGTTGTTCTTGCTCACCTTGCTCTAGTTTTTCCCAACTGGTGATGTTGATTCTCGCTTGTTCAAGAGCAGGTTCTAGTTCAGTAATAAATAGCGCACTGTGTCTTTTCTGCAAGCTGTGTGCCAGTTGGCTAATTTGAGTTAGCACTTCGGCAGGCTCGAAGCCAGAACTAGAGGTGACAGCTAAACCGGTTTCAATTCGACGCTTGAGACCAGCAACGCGAACCATAAAGAACTCATCTAGGTTGGATGCAAAGATAGCCAGAAAGTTGACTCGCTCAAGTAGCGGAAGTGTTCTGTCCTCAGCAAGTTCAAGAACTCTTTCATTGAAGGCAAGCCACGATAGCTCGCGATCTAAGAAACGATCCTGCGGCAAGTCGTGCCCATCAGGTGGGAGAGTTATTGCCATGGTCTCTTCAGACATAGTTCTAATCCTTGCAGTTATTTCTTACTAAATGGTAAACGGTTAGTAACCGCTGTAAGCCTCTGTTGTTTGTTCATTTGGTGCATTAAAACGATAGCCAACGTGTCGAACTGTTCCTATCAAGGAGTCACGATCGCCTAATTTAGATCTGAGTCTTCGCACGTGAACATCAACCGTTCTGGTTCCACCAAAGTAGTCGTAACCCCAGACTTCGCTCAATAGCTGGTCTCGCGTGAATACCCGACCTGGATGCTGAGCTAAAAACTTGAGCAGTTCAAACTCTTTAAATGTCAGGTCCATCGGTTGACCATTTACTTTGGCTGAATACGCTGCTTCGTCAATAATAACTCCAGCAACCTGAATTTTGCCCTCAGACTCTTTGAAGCTTGACTTGGCGAGAGCAAGTCTGATGCGAGCATCGATTTCAGCAGGTCCTGCTGAATCGAGGAGAAAATCATCAGCTCCCCACTCTCGGGACATGGCTGCAAGTCCACCTTCATTTATTACTAGGAATAGCGGAGAGGACAAACCTGTCGTTTTTAGAAGGCTAGCTAGGGATTTGGCTACTACTAAATCTTTTCTTGCATCCAGAAGAATTAGGTCAGCTCCTGGTGCATTGATTAGGGCAGCTGGCTCAGCAGGGATGTATCTGACCTTATGGCTGAGCAGAGCCAGCGAAGGAAGTAGTCCTTTGTCTGGGTTCTCAGACAAAACGAGCAAATGAGCCACGAATATCTCCTATTTAGTTCTTAAATCCTACCCCCGTAACCAATGGCATAAGGCATGATGGATTTTATGAAGAACGCGTGGATCCCAATCGTCTCAGTTTGGGTACTAGTGGCCGTAGGTGCTGTGTTGGTAATCCTGACCATGGATCAAGATGAGGCAATTAGAAGCTTTGGCGTCTTAGCTGCAGGTGCTTTGGCCTTGGTTTCGCTGGTTCACCTCGTGAGCTCACATACCAAGGGCATCGTTGAGCGTTTGATATACGTTGCTGGCGGAAGCTATGCAATTCTGGCTCTCGCTGGTATCTATATTTTGCTCAAGCCATAAACTTGACCTATGTTGACTATCGATATCTTCTTTTTAGGTTTACTAATTCTTGCCGGTCTTGCTATTGGCGCTATCAGCCTTTTGGTTCTATACAAGCTCTTCAAGGGTCAGCGCTAGTTGTTCGTTTTACCTGAAGGTTTACCTCTTGAACTAACCCCACTTGCCTTTCTGGTTGGCACTTGGGAGGGTATTGGCGTGGTCTGTAATAAATACACTGCTAAACATGATGCAACTGAACAGAAGTTTCAGCAAAAAATCACCTTCTCAGTCGGTGAAGGAAATTACCTCACCTATCACGCCACTTCACGTCTACTAGGAAATGAGACTGACGGCTCGAAGGATATCGAGCTTCCAGCCGAATTAGGTTTCTGGCGTTTAGCTAAAGAAGCTGAAGAAGCAGATTATGGACCTTTAGTTTTGCCTGGTCAAGGAAGTAGAAAAATCACTTCTGCTGAAGATCTAGAATCCCTGCGTAATGAACGTGGTGGGTTTGATATAGAGGCATCGATTATTCATCCCGGTGGAGCCTATGAGTTTTATGCCGGACAAGTTCTCAAAGGCCGCATAGATATGAGAACAGTTACCGGTAGTCACATGCCACTTCACCTAATTGATGCTGGCAAAGGCTGGGGTTACGGTGAGCGCATGTATGGAACTCTTACTAAAGAGGGTGTTGTGAAACTTCTTTGGGTGATGGAAGTTGCCTCAACTGTAAGAGACGAATTAGTTCCTTTGGTTTCTGTTGAACTTGATCGAATCCAATGACCCAAAGCTTTTCTAATCCACTAGTTGAACAAAGAGAATTTGTTGCAGGGGTTTCCGCTGTTCTTTTAGAAGACAAAGCCGTTTTGTTAGTTTCAGGTGAAGATAGATTGACTTGGCTAAATGACCTGTTGAGCCAAAAGCTTGATGATCTAAACCCAAGTGTTTGTGTTGAAGCTTTATGGCTTGATGCTCAGGGGCGAATAGTTAGAGATTTTCACATCGTTGATGATGGTGAAAAGACCTGGCTGCTTACTTACTCTGCCGAGATAGATACCTTGGTAAGCCAGTTACAAAGAATGGTTTTCAGAGCCAAAGTTTCTATCGAAAACAAAACAGCAGACTATGCGGTCGTTGCAACATGGGCCAAGGCTGTCTCAGGATCAGTAATCTCTTGGCTTGATCCATGGCCTGAAACAGCAGTTGGTGGTTGGCGCTATGGGGATAACCCAACTGAGCCTTGGCAATACTTAGAGTCTTTGGTTCCTATCAATCAGTTGGATTCAGTATGGAAAGAATTCCAGCACTGTGGGACTATGGGGCTAGATGCTCTGAGAGTGGCAGCTCGAAGACCTACCGGTCCTAATGAAATAGACGATAAAGCCTTACCTCACGAGTTCGATTGGCTATCAAGTGCGGTTCATATGAGTAAGGGTTGTTACCGAGGTCAAGAAGCTGTTGCTAAAGTTCATAACCTTGGCCATCCACCTAGACGTTTAGTGTTCTTGCATCTCGATGGTTCTGCTCATTCCTTACCAGATCTTGGTGATGAAATATTTGGCAAAGACGATATTGCCATTGGCAAGATAACTTCAGCAGGTCAACATCATGAGATGGGTCCAATCGCTTTGGCTCTGGTGAAGAGAAACACTCCGGTTGAAATGGAGTTGAGGATAGTAACCAAAGCAACTGGTGAAGAGCTAAGTGCGACTCAAGAAGTAATTGTTCCAGTGGATGCAGGCTCAGTAGTTGATGTGAGTGGGTTGCGGGGTAAAAAGTGAGATGGAGTCCTAAAGATTCATTTAGCAGAGTCTTTGAATCGATAGCCCCTGCTGTGCAGATCACTATTGGGGCACTACTTGCATATTCAATTGCTCACTATGGTTTGCAACATGTCACACCACTACTTGCTGTAACAGTCTGTATAACTTCACTTGGTTTTTCTAGAGATGCAAGACCTAGAAGAATTCTCCAAACAGCTTTAGGCATGGTTGTTGGTATTGCAATCAGTGAAATATCACTTATTTACCTAGGCTCTGGGGTTCTGCAAATAGCTCTAGTGCTGCTAGTTGTTTTACTATCAGCAAGATTCATTTCAACGAGTTCTGCTTTTGCTGTTACTGCAGCTATTCAAGCAATGCTGGTGCAGATACTTCCTGCACCTGACGGTGGTGTGTTCATCAGAACCTTTGATGGACTAATCGGTGGAGTTATGGCTTTGATTGTCACTGCCCTTATCCCTAGAGACCCAAGGGGAATAGCTAGAACCGATGCCAATAAGCTCTTCGACTTCTTCATTGAGACACTGCAGGATCTACGTCTTGCTCTTCGAGACTCTAACAAGAGCCTCTCAAACCAAGCACTAAAGAATGCCAGGGCTACGCAACCCTTGATTGATAACTGGCGAATGTCTCTTGACAGTGCTTTGTCAATTAGCCGCATTAGCCCCTTTCTAATGAAACATAAGCCTGATCTTAGAAAGCAAAGATCGCTAATGCGGGCCATGGACCTAGCAACTAGAAACCTTAGGGTGATCGTACGTAGAGTCAACTTCTTGCTGAAGGATGATGTTGCAAGACCGTATCTAGCCGAACTCTTCGAGCAGCTTGCTGAAGCTGTCACTAACCTGCGTGAAGGTTTATCAGACCCCGAAGATTTAGTTTTAGCAAACACTCAGTTGCTGGAAATTATTAGGCAACTGGATCCGAAGAAGTTTGGTATTGCCGATCAGCTTAGAGAAGCCAGCGTGCTGCTCTTACTTAGACCTCTCCTTGTCGATTTACTCTGTGCTAGTGGTATGACTGAGGATGAGGCAAGAAACGAGCTACCTGAGGTTTAGCGGAGCGATAGCTTCAAAACTTAGAGTGAGTTCCCCAAGAGCCCAACGCTTTTGATTGTTGGTGATGGGCCAACCGGATGCTTTCAGGTCTCGACAGGTAGCAATGAATCGTTGAGCTGGTGAAAAGGTTGATAGAGGTGAGTTTCTCAACCATGCATCATCCAAATCCTTGAGCAGTTGATGGATTGGTTCACCTTCAACATTGCGATGAATTAGCACCTTTGGTAATCGTTCGGCTACTTTCGATGGCTTATCAACTTCATTGAGTTTTAGAGCAATAGTGAAACTAATTGCTTTTTCTTTGGAAAGAGTAACCCAGCTAGCAATACGTCCAAGTTCATCACTGGTTCCTTCAACTATTACTCCATCAGCTTTGAGCCTTGTTTGCATAAGTTGCCAAGCGGCCTGCACTTCACTCTCGTCATACTGTCGCAGTACGTTCATAGCTCTAATGACATCAACTTGTTTGTTTTCGAAAGGTTTAGGTAAAGGTACTTCAAAGCCACCTAAAACAAATAGCAATTGCTTAGTTTGAAAGGGGATACCTCTGTCAACTCTTTCTCGATTTATCTCAATTCCAACAACAGTTACCTGAGGGTTGGTTAGTGATAGACGCTGCAGCATCTCAATAGATGTTGTTGGTGTTGCCCCAAAACCTAAATCCACAACAACACAATCCCTTGATTTGAGTTGGGGGAGGTTGGCTATGTATCTATCGACTCTTCTGAGCCGGTTGGGGTTAGTTGTTCCCCTAGTGATAGCACCAACCGGTTTCTTTATAGCCATAGCTTCTAGGCTAACTAGATAAACTTGAGCCATGGCTGAATACACACTTATCTTGTTACGTCACGGCAACTCCACTTGGAACCAGGAGAACCGCTTCACCGGCTGGGTGGATGTTGATCTCAGCGACCAGGGTCGCAAAGAGGCTAAAAGAGCAGGTGAACTGTTAGCTGAGTCAGGGCTCAAGCCAGACCTGCTATACACAAGCAAACTAAAACGTGCGATCAACACAGCCAATATTGCTTTAGCTGAAGCAGAGCGTTCTTGGATAGATGTTAAGCGAGACTGGCGCTTGAATGAAAGACACTACGGTGATCTGCAAGGTAAAGATAAAGCGGAGACTTTGGCTCAGTATGGTCCAGAACAATTCCAAATCTGGAGAAGATCATATGATGTGCCACCCCCACCGATATCAGACGAGAGTGAATACTCTCAGGCCAACGATGAAAGATATGCAGAACTTGGTTCTCACATTCCAAAGACGGAATGCCTTAAAGATGTGCTTGAGCGCATGATGCCATTATGGGAAAACGAAATCAGTAAGGATTTGGTCTCAGGCAAGACTGTCTTGGTAACAGCTCACGGTAATTCACTTCGAGCATTGGTGAAGCACCTGGATGGAATTAGCGATGCAGATATTGCTGAACTAAATATCCCAACCGGTATCCCATTGGTTTATCGTTTGGATGAAAACTTCAAGCCACTAGTTCCAGGTGGCGAATATCTAGATCCTGAGGCTGCAGCTGCAGGTGCAGCAGCGGTTGCTAATCAAGGTAAGAAGTAGTTCTTATTCCTCTAGCTCTGCCCATTCACCAGTGGTGAGGTAGGCAACTTTTTCAGAGATATCCACTACGTGATCGGCAAATCTCTCGTGGTATCGGCTAGCCAAAGTCACATCAACTGTGTGAATGGCATCTTCTTTCCAATCAGGTGAGAGTACCAAATCAAATACTGAGCGATGCAGTTCATCAACACGAGCATCCTCCGACTGAATTGTTCTTGCCAAGTCAACATCTGTGTTGCGAAGTAACTCAGTCAGTCTTTTACCCAGCGCACAGTCAAGGGCACCCATTTCACTAAAAGTGTTGTGCAGTGAAGCAGGCACGGCTGACTCTGGGTAACGGAATCTAGCAATGGTTGCGATGTGACCGGCAAGAGCACCCATGCGCTCAAGGGAAGCGCTAATTCGCAATGCTGCAACTAAAACTCTTAGGTCTCTAGCAGCAGGGGATTCTTTAGAAAGAATGCGGATGGCTAGTTCGTCAATTGCTAGGGCACGTTCTTCGTTGATCTCAGATAGCGCGATAGCCTCTTCTGCCTTCTTCAGGTCACAGTTCAGAAAGGCTTCTGAAGCCTTCTCCATGATGTCGTTTACCGACTCAGAAAGGTCAACAAGCCTTTCTTGCACTTCAGCTAGGTCATTTTGAAACATTTGCTTGCTCTTTCCTTATGTCCGAGTCCTCAAAGCATCACAGTCCAGGGTTAACGTTTCTCGACACTTAGGTGAACAACCCTAAACAAAGGGTGCTGAATCTTTGAATGTCAGTGCAACGACTGGGAGAATCAATAGTGTTAATACAGTAAACAACATCGTAACTCCCGTCAAGTCTAAGGCACACATAAATGGTTAGTTCTCAGAAAGCTAAGAGAGTAGCCGCCGACGCAGTCGAATTCCTTGAAGTCCTGGAAACTGCCGGTGTCATTGTTGACGGCGATAACCAGGTGGTAAACCAAAGCTCTAGAGCCTTAGAAATGGGCCTAGTTGAGTACGAGAAGGTCATCAGCACTGAACTCGTAGAGCTCATGAACGAGGCTCGTAGAACCAAATCAAGCATCACACTGGAGCTGTTCTTTGCTAAGAACTTCCGCTCCCCAAAGCTCTATGTATCCGCAAGAGCCACAATGCTTTCCGAAGAACTTGTAATTCTGCTTGTTGAAGATAGAACCGAAGCTAAGCGCCTAGAGGAAACCCGAAGAGACTTCGTTGAGAACATCTCACACGAACTCAAGACACCGATCAGTGCAATCTCTCTGCTAGCTGAAGCCCTTCAAGTAGCTCTCGATGACCCTGAGCAAGTCAAGAAGTTCGCTAACAACTTGCAGCGCGAATCCAAGCGTTTAGGTGCATTGGTTACCAAGATTATCCAGCTATCCAGAATTCAAGCTGGAGATCTCCAGGGTGAAATAGAAGTGTTTGACCTAGGTAGCACAGTTGACGAAGCTATTGAGTTGAACCAGTTCCTTGCCGATTCGAAAGGCGTCAAGATTGCCTCCGATACACCTGCGGACATCTTTGTCATGGGTGATGCGGGGCTCATCTCGATGGCGATGAAGAACTTGATTGAAAACGCTGTTCTGTATAGTGACTCTGGTAGCAATGTCGGAGTTGGTTTGACTGTCGATGGTGACTTTGCCGAGGTAACTGTTACTGATCAAGGAATAGGTATTCCTTTAGATCAGCAGGAACGTATCTTTGAACGTTTCTATAGAGTCGATCCTTCAAGATCGAGAGAAACCGGTGGCACCGGACTTGGACTGTCAATTGTCAAGCATGCTGCCAATAACCACGGTGGCGATGTAACAGTATTTTCAAGACCTAACCTTGGCTCAACTTTCACACTTCGAATTCCTACCCATCAAGAAGAAGATAACCAGAAGGAAATGCAATGACAAAAGTACTAGTTGTTGAAGACGAAGCTGGCATGAGAGAACCTTTGGTTTATCTCTTGAGAAGCGAGGGTTACGAAGTCATCGAAGCAGAAGATGGCGAAGAAGCTGTTTTGCAATTCGAAAAAGAAGGGGCAGATCTAGTCTTATTGGATCTGATGATTCCAAAACTAAATGGTAAAGATGTGTGTAAAGCCATTCGAGCAACATCTGATGTGCCAGTGATAATGCTCACTGCTAAGGACACTGAGATTGATAAAGTTATCGGTTTTGAAATTGGAGCTGATGACTACGTAACCAAGCCTTACTCAAAGAATGAACTACTTGCTCGTATGAAGGCAGTATTGAGAAGAAACGGTGGACCAAGACAGGCTGAGAACGGCATCTTGGAAGCTGGCCCTATCCGCATGGACATTGAAAGGCACACAGTGTTCTTCAATGGTGAAAAAGTGACAATGCCGCTTAAAGAGTTTGAATTACTTGAACTACTTTTAGAGAACAGGAACCGTGTGCTAACTAGAGGTCAGATCATTGACCGAGTCTGGGGTGCTAATTACTTCGGTGACACGAAAACTCTAGATGTTCACATCAAGCGTTTGCGCTCAAAGATTGAAGATGACCCGGCAAGACCGATTCACTTGCTAACAGTTCGAGGACTTGGTTACAAATACGAAGTTTAGTTAGTGCCTAGTTTTGCAACTAGGTCTGCATACTCGACCAAGGTCGCATCCATAACAGGAACGTTGATGCTAGCTTCATCAGTGTCGGTATAAACCAAAACAGTTCTGATATCTCCCGGCAGTCCACCAAGATTCAAATCCAAAGGTTCAGTGTTCTGGTAACCAAAGTTGATTACTTGGTAAGCCCCAACAGTGTATTCACGGTAACCAGGAGTTCCGTCAGCGCTGGTGTATTTGATGGCGAAAGTGATGTCTTTACTGCCTGAGTTAGCAAAAGCACCCACCACGCCAGAGTTGCCTTGTTCATCTTGCAAAGAGATTAGGTTTCTAGCCTTTAGTTTGCCGATGTCAGCTTGAGCTCCATCACTAGGAGCGTAGTAGTCAAGAGATGAAACTGGACTTGTGAAGTTACAGCCTGATGTTCCAATAACTGCGGCTATTGCGATGCTTGATGCTAAAAGAGCTCTACGAACTAGCAATTTTCCTCCTGATGAATACCTCACAATTCTATCTGCTGAAAAAAATGAACATGTGGTAAACTGACGGTTCGCGAAGGGAAAGCTATCAATGACTATCACACACGAGTTCAAAGCGGGAATCGCCACCGTGTTCAGAGATGGCAAGAAGGTAATTGAGTACAAAAAGGGCATGACTATCGTCTACCCGCACCACGGTGCAGCTCACATCCTGGACATCAAGAAGAGACTGGTTAGAGGCGAAAACAAGCTTTCACTGAACCTCCTAGTCGAGCAGGGAAACCTAGAGATTTGGGTTCCAGTTGAGAACTCCATCGACAGCCAAGACGGAGTGGGCATCAGACTTGTGATCGACGCCAAGGGTGTCCGTCAGGTAGAAAAGGTCTTGAAAGAGCCTTTTATCGAAGAACCAACCAACTGGTCTAGAAGATTCAAAGCCAACCAGGAAAAGCTTGGTTCAGGCGATGTTATGAAGGTATCCGAAATCGTTCGTGACCTGTGGAGAAGACAGCAGGATCGTGGTCTCTCAGCAGGTGAAAAGCGCATGCTTTCTAAGGCGATGCAAATCCTTGCCTCAGAGTTAGCTCTAGCGCTAAGTGTTGATGAAGCTGGCGCTCAGGTTCATATCGAAAAGGTTTTAGCTAAAGGTTCTCTGTAAAAGCTAGCCATACCCAAAGTAGGAGGCAGGGAATGAGCAAAATTGCTGTCATTCTTGTTGCCGCTGGCGACGGAAATAGATTACAAGCCGGTATTCCTAAAGCTCTAGTCAAAATATCTAGAAAGACACTTTTAGAGCATGCTCTGGAAAACATTCTGCAGGTCCAAGACCTAGTTCAGGTAGTTATCGCATCCCATGAAGATTGCGTTGAAGAGTTTGCAACCATAGCCCGAGCATTTGCAGGTGACAAAGTTGAACTAGCTTTCACCCTAGGCGGTCTTTCAAGACAGGGCTCAATTGCTAATGCACTAAAGGAAGTTAGTTCTTCTGCAGATGTTGTTCTCATTCACGATGTGGCAAGATGTTTTGCTCCAGCTTCTGTTTTCGACAGAGTAGCTCAAGCAGTTATTGAAACGGGTTCCGCAGTAATTCCAGTTCTAGCCGTTGTGGACACTATAAAGAGTGTAAATCAGAATGTTATTCTCGGAACCGTTGATAGAGATGGTCTACGCATCGCCCAAACTCCACAAGGTTTCACTAGAGAGCAAATCATGAAGGGTTATGAATCTGCCACCTCAGATTTCACTGACGATGCAAGCCTGCTTCAAGCTCAAGGAGCTTTAGTCTCATCTGTTTTGGGTGATGCGATGGCGTTCAAGATAACTGTCAAAGCAGATCTTGAATATCCAGAACTGCTTCTAGGCAACAGTGTCGAACAACGAACAGGTATTGGAACTGATGTTCATAGATTCTCTGAAGATCAAAGCAAGCCTCTATATCTTGGAACGATTCTTTGGCCTGGGGAGATAGGTCTTGAAGGACACAGCGATGGTGATGCTTTAGCTCATGCCGTTGTTGATTCACTGCTTGCTGCAGCCGGATTAGGGGACATTGGATCTAACTTTGGTGTGGATAAGCCTGAGTATGCAGGAGCTAACGGGTCAGTCTTTATCACTGAAACCCTAAGACTTATTGCCGATAAGGGCTGGAGGGTAGTTAACGTAAGCGTTCAGTTGATTGGTAATAAACCTAAGCTCTCTCCTAGAAGAGAAGAAGTTGAACAGGCTATGAGTGCTCTAGTGGGAGCTCCTGTAAGTGTTGGCGCTACCACTACCGACGGGCTTGGATTCCTTGGTTCATCTGAAGGAGTCGGGGCTGTAGCTACCGCACTTATTGAAAAGTCCAAAGGTAGGCTCTAGTCGTGGCCCTTGAACTCTTTGACTCTAAAGCACAAGAACTTAGAGCCTTTACTCCGCTTACACCAGGTCATGTTTCGATGTATGTGTGTGGACCAACCGTTCAATCTGCTCCACACTTGGGCCATCTTCGCAGTGCTTTGGTTTATGA
>CANKLZ010000032.1 GCA_947483795.1 Micrococcales bacterium
AAGCTGCTGGTATGGAAATCACTCCAGAAACAGACATCGCAGTTCTAAAGAAGCTCGCTGATAAAGAAGGTTTAGAGATTGATCACCCTCAGCACGGTAAGTATGTTGAAGAACTCTGGGAGCACTTTGTAAAGGGCGACCTTCAGAAGCCAACATTTGTTATGGACTTCCCAGTAGACACTTCACCTCTTGTTCGTAACCACAGATCAAAGCCAGGTGTAGTTGAGAAGTGGGATCTATATATCAGAGGCTATGAGCAAGCTACCGGTTACTCAGAACTTGTTGACCCTGTTATTCAGCGTGAAAGATTTGTAGCTCAGGTTAAGTTATCAGCGGCTGGAGATCCAGAAGCTATGAAACTAGATGAAGACTTCTTGAAGGCCCTTGAATTCGGTATGCCACCAACAGGTGGAATGGGTATGGGTATCGACAGATTACTTATGAGCCTTACCGGTCTTGGTATCCGCGAAACAATCATGTTCCCGTTGGTGAAGTAATCATGCAAGACTTTCTAAACGCATTTCTTGCAACTTTGCCGCCAATCGGCATGATGTTTTTGGTTTATTTCCTCTTCAAGTCAATCATCGGAGCTGACGCAAAAGAGCGTAAAGTAAGAGCAGAAATTGAAGCTGAAGAGCGAGCCAAACTGGCTCAAAAGAAAGAAGAAACAAAAGCTTCATAGAACGAGGTGATCAGATGGAACGAAACAAAGTTGAGAACTACGTAGTTTTTGTAAATACTGAATTATTGAAAAATCTAGTTATCTACGGAATTGCCCTCATAGGTTTACTTTTTCTGGGATTTTTCGTCGGAGAGCTCTTTGTTCCTGCCGTGGCTTTAAGTGGGTATCTAGCGAGCAACCTGATGATACTTGTTCTGAAGGGGCTGAGGCTTCCGGGCTACCAAGCAGCTTTGGCTAGTTATGTCAACGACCTTCCGGCGAAAAAGGCCATGATAGCCAACTACATGGAAATCAAGGCAACTAGGCCCTTTGCCCTCAGCCGCAGTCAACACCTTATCTCCATGGGCATTGGCATAGTTTTTGCAGTTGGTACGAACCTAGCCATGGGGCCAGCCTTCTAAATAGCGTTCCCCCATTGGCGAACAGCCCTAACAAATGGGGCTTTTGAGGGTTATCTTCTTTGTAAGCACATAAAAGTGTCGAAGGAGAAATAGATGTTTGAGAAGTTCACCGATAAGGCCCGCAGGGTAGTTGTTTTGGCGCAAGAAGAAGCCAAGTCACTAAATCACAACTACATTGGCACTGAGCACATCCTGCTCGGTCTGATCCACGAAGGCGAAGGCGTAGCCGCTAAGGCGCTAGAAGCGCTTGGCATTTCTCAAGAGGCAGTTCGCGAGCAGGTCAAGGAGATTATCGGTCAGGGACAGCAGCCTCCAACAGGACACATTCCTTTCACGCCAAGAGCTAAGAAAGTTCTTGAGTTATCTCTTCGTGAAGCTTTGCAATTAGGTCACTCATACATCGGTACCGAACACCTTCTTCTTGGGCTTATTAAAGAAGGCGAAGGTGTAGCTGCTCAAGTACTTACTAAGTTAGGTGCAGACACCAACAAGGTTCGTGCTCAGGTTCAGCAAATGCTTCAGGGCTTTGAAGGAAAAGAATCAGCAACAGTTGGTGGCGAAGCTATTCCTCAAAAGGGTTCTCAGGTTCTAGACCAGTTTGGTAAGAACCTAACTCAGGCTGCTGCCGAAGGAAAACTTGATCCAGTTATCGGTCGTGAAAAAGAAATCGAAAGAGTCATGCAGATTCTTTCTAGAAGAACTAAGAACAACCCAATTCTTATTGGTGAGCCAGGTGTTGGTAAGACTGCTGTTGTTGAAGGTCTTGCTCAGGCGATTGTTGCCGGTAACGTTCCAGAGACTCTTAAGGGTAAGCAGCTTTACACACTAGACCTTGGTTCATTGATTGCTGGTTCTCGTTACCGTGGTGATTTTGAAGAGCGTCTAAAGAAGGTCATCAAGGAAATCAAGGGACGTGGAGACATCATCACTTTCATTGATGAGATCCACACTCTTGTTGGAGCAGGTGCAGCCGAAGGTGCTGTTGATGCTGCATCAATCCTGAAGCCAATGCTTGCTCGTGGTGAACTACAAACCATCGGTGCAACCACCTTGGATGAGTTCAGAAAGTACTTTGAGAAGGACGCCGCTCTTGAGCGTAGATTCCAATCAATCCAGGTCAACGAGCCAAGCGTTCCACAGACCATCAACATCTTGAAGGGCCTTCGTGATCGCTACGAAGCACACCACAAGGTTTCTATTACCGATGGTGCCATCGTTGCTGCGGCAAAGCTTGCAGATCGTTATGTGCAGGACCGTTACCTACCAGACAAAGCTATCGACCTAATCGATGAGGCTGGAGCAAGACTCCGTCTTTCAATCCTTTCTTCACCGCCAGAGCTACGTGATCTTGAAGAGAAGATTGCTGGCGTTCGTGTTGACAAAGAGAAGGCAATTGATTCCCAAGACTTCGAAGGTGCAGCCAAGCTTCGCGACACAGAGAAGAAGCTAATCTCTGAGCGAGCAAAGATGACCAAGCAGTTCCGTTCAGGAAATTTTGCAGCTCACGGTGTTGTTGATGAAGGTCTAATCGCAGAAGTTCTAGCTGCTGCTACAGGTATTCCAGTATTCAAGTTGTCAGAAGAAGAGTCAGCGAAGTTGATTTTCATGGAAGCAGAACTACACCGAAGAGTTATTGGCCAGAAGAAGGCCGTGGATTCTATTTCTAAGGCTATTCGTCGTCAGCGTGCTGGCTTGAAAGACCCTAACCGTCCTTCAGGTTCATTCATCTTCGCTGGTCCTACCGGTGTCGGTAAGACTGAGCTTGCTAAAGCATTAGCTGAGTTCCTATTCGAAGACGAAGGTGCTTTGATCTCACTAGACATGAGCGAGTATGCAGAAAAGCACACCGTCTCACGTCTGTTTGGAGCTCCTCCAGGCTATGTAGGTTTCGATGAGGGTGGTCAGCTAACCGAGCGCGTTCGTCGTAAGCCATTCAGCGTTGTTCTCTTTGATGAGATTGAGAAGGCTCACCCAGATATCTTCAACTCACTGTTGCAGATTCTTGAAGAGGGTCGCCTAACTGATGGTCAGGGTCGTGTTGTTGACTTCAAGAACACAATCATCATCATGACCACCAACTTGGGAAGCAAGGACATCTCTAAGGGTGCTCTTGGCTTCAACCTTGAAGGTGATCAGAAGAATGACTTCGACCGCATGGCAGCCAAGGTCAACGATGAACTAAAGAAGCACTTCAAGCCAGAATTCTTGAACCGTGTTGATGATGTCATCGTCTTCCCTCAGCTATCAAAGCCTGAATTGCTTGAGATTGTTGATCTATTCATCAAGAAGCTCAATGTCCGCCTAGAGGAGAGGGACATTACTCTTACCCTTACAACTGCGGCTAAAGAGCGTTTGATTGAGCTAGGTTACGACCCAGCGTTAGGTGCGAGACCACTTCGTCGTGCAGTTCAGCGTGAAATCGAAGACCAGATCTCTGAGAGCATCTTGCAGGGTGTCATCAAGAACGCCAGCGATGTTGTGGCAGATCTTGTTGGCGGAGAGTTCATCTTTACCTCGAACGTGAGAGAGATTGCTAGCATTTAGCAATGCCCGATAAAGATTTCATTCTTCGACCTGCTCGAACTAGCGACATTATTGCCATTCAGGCAATGCGTGCTCCACTAGTTGACAGCAACGTCTTGCTCCAGCACCAACTGGTCTCGCTCTATGAGCGAGTCCAGGAGTTCGTGGTTGCTGAAACTAAAGATGGAAGAATTCTGGCTGCCGGTGCCCTTCACGTTATGTGGGGAGATTTAGCTGAAGTTAGATCTCTGGTAGTTGACCAGAGCGCTCGAGGCATGGGTCTTGGTAAAGCCGTGGTTGAGGCTCTGGTTGAACGCGCATACACCCTTGGAATTAGAAGAGTGTTCTGCCTAACCTTTGAAGTTGACTTCTTTGTTCGCTGTGGCTTTGACATCATCAGTGATGTTCCAGTCGATGAGGCAACCTTTGACCAAATGGTTCAATCATCCGATGACGGCATTGCCGAGTTCTTGGATTTGGCTAGGGTCAAGGAAAACACGCTAGGCAACACCCGCATGCTTCGCTTGCTATAGCAAACTCGCTGGCAAACTTGACTTATGTTTGCTAGATACCCTTCTCCCCTTGAACTCCTAATTCGTAGACTCGTTTTCCTTGCAGTTGTCATTGGACTTGTTTGGGGTCTGATTGCTGGAGTGATGGCCTTCTTCGGTTGGGTAGGTTCTGTGTTCAACCCAAACCAAGCTCCGACAATCGTTGCTGGTTCAACTTGCCAATCGCAGCAAATCAAGATTGATGCACACGTTGGAACCTCTAATGCTCAAGATCAGCTAGCTTTCAACCCAGGGGACACTCCTTACTTCTGGTTCTCCGTGACTAACACTGGAACCGTGGAATGTAAATTCAATCTAGGTAGCGATGTGACTTTCTACAAAGTCACCAGTGGTTCAGATAACGTCTGGAACTCTAAGGACTGCAATTCAGAACGATTTGCATCTGAGCCAATCATGCTTCAGCCAAATACTCCTCTATCTTCTCCTGTAGGCAGATGGGATCGAGTGCGATCAAGTGATGCAGGTTGTGCTTTGAAAGATGGACTTCCATCAGTGACTGCTGATGGCGCAAGCTATGTTCTTCAAGCGGAAGTAAATGGCATTCTCAGCACTAACCAGCCACAATTTGTGTTGAACTAGTCACATGACACAAACAACTGTTGCAATCTTAGGTTTAGGTTCCATGGGAACTGCAATTCTTGCCGGGATGATCAAGAACGGCACTAAGGGTTCTGATATTAGAGCCACAACTAAAACACTTAAGAACGCCGAACGTTTAGCTGAAGAATTCGGTATCACAGCATATGCAACCGACCATGAGCCACACGCTAACTCACTTGCAGCTGAAGGTGCAGATATAGTCTTGGTTGCCGTAAAACCCGGCTATGTGATTGAAGTTCTTGAGGAAGTCAAATCCGTTATCGCTGAAGATGCTCTAGTTATCTCGGTAGCAGCTGGTGTTGAAATAAAGACTATGGAAAACAGCTTGCCTGATTCTGTTGCGGTTATTAGGGCAATGCCAAACACTCCTGCTCTAATTGGTCTTGGACTCACAGGAATATCCGCTGGCGCAAGAGTGTCAGATGAAGAGCTCGCTGTTGCAGTTTCGCTTTTTGAATTAGTTGGTAAAACACTGGTACTTCCAGAAGATCAGATTGATGCTCTATCAACTATTTCTGGATCAGGTCCAGCATATGTTTTCTACTTCATTGAAGAATTCGTCAAGACTACGGTAAGTCATGGCTTTAGCCAAGAGGATGCGTATCTACTGGTCTCACAAACCTTCTTAGGTGCAAGCGAGCTACTAGTGCAAAGCCAGGGTGACCCAGCTGAACTTAGAGGTAAAGTCACTAGCCCTAATGGCACGACCATGAAGGCTGTAGCTGTCTTAGAAGAAGGTAACTTAAATGACCTATTCTTTAAAGCAACAAGCGCAGCGTTAGCACGCGCTAAGGAAATAGCCGAGGAGCAGAGAAAATGACCGATGTATTCACAGCACTTGCTGATGTAAACCGTAGAGCAATTCTTGAGCTTGTCGCTGCAGAGCCGAAGACCACAGCGGCAATAGCCAAGGCAACCAAACTATCTGCAACTGTATTAGAGAAGCACCTCAAGGTATTAGTGCAAGCAGAGCTTCTAACAGCTGTCACTAAGGGTAAAGCCAGCACATACTCTTTGAACAAGACCGGTCTTGGTGAAGCTGCCAAGTGGTTCGGTAAGTTCGGTTCAACTTTCGTTTCAGGTCAGGCTGATCTCCTTGGAGAGAACCTAGGTAACTTGATTTCTTCTGCGGCTGGATGGTTAGAAAGAAGAGTTGGTACAAAGATCAACTTAGATTTTGATCCAGAAGTAACAGGTAAAGAATTGGGCAGAAAGCTCTCAGACGCTAAGCGTGAGGCTACAGAAAAAGTAGAAGAAGCCACTGTGAAGGTCAAAGCTGCTGCTAAAAAGGCAACCGGCAAAGTACCGGCTAAAAAGGCTCCTGTAGCAAAAGCCGCTCTTAAGAAAACTCCTGCTAAGAAGCCTGCGGCTAAGAGCACTAAAGCTTAGGGTCTATCCCAGCAACTGGAAATGGATTCCTACTGCGAGTAGTTCTTCAGAGCAACTATTGCTTCATTGCGTCGAAGTATCCCAGGCTTCCAAGGTGGGTCATATCTGGCGTAGTAAACATCTCCGTTAGTAACAAGCCCTGCTGCTTTAACTTCAGTTTCTAATCTCTCACCGTAAGACTTGAAGTGGTCTTCATTGGCCACTCCTCTAAATCGGTGAGCAGCTGCATAGTGAGCATCAATGTTTTGAACTGTCACTTGAGCATCTGCTGGAAGAGGTAGGTCTTCGACTGAGACACCTTCAGGTAGAACGAAGCTAACCACATGTGTTTTGAAGTCTTTTTCTGGGGCATGCAAAACTGGAGCTGTCATAGCGAATTTCTCACGGGTTTGATTTCGACCAGATATGTAATTCACTAGGGGGCTAAAAGCCATGTTGGCAGCTCTAGAGAACTCACCCTTGGTTTTCACCTGGATTAGGACGTAGCTTGGGTAGTGCCTAATCTCGAACTCAGGGTACTTCTTGATGGTTGTGTACGGTTGCTCTGCTGTCATAGTGCCCGAGTCTACTCCTAGGGCCTGAGCGTTAGGGCTTTGGCTGAGCGAATTTTAACTTCACGCTCGGTTGGGTTAGAATACAAGGAGTCGAAAGAACCCCTGAATCACAGGGGTTTATCTAAATAAAGAGGTCTCTGTGGGATCAGTTGTCAAGAAGCGTCGTAAGCGTATGTCGAAGAAGAAGCACCGTAAGTTGCTTCGTAAGACTCGTCACCAACGTCGCAATAAGAAGTAAACACTTCGTGATTTAGCTCTTAGAGCAAAGGAAATCCTGCCGGGAAACCGGCAGGTTTTTCTTTAACCGCGTTTGCCGATCTTGATTTCTTTTTTGGCGGTTTTCTTTTGCAGCCTTAACTCTTTGCGTTTGAAGTCATAGATCTTCCAGCCAGCAGCTTTAGCGTAAATCTTCAATAGCTTGTCTGGGTTCACAGCCACCGGGTGCCCGATCAGGGTTAGCATTGGTAAATCGTTATGGCTGTCACTGTATGCGAAAGACTTCTTGAGGCTAAAGCCACGTTCTTTGGCTAATTTTCTAATGGCCTTTGGTTTTTCTTTACCGTGCAGAGGCTTACCTAGGATGTTGCCAGTCAGAATTCCATCAATGTGTTCTAGTCGAGTGCCAAGAGCGCCTGTAAGACCTAGAGCTTTTGCTATCTCGTCTCCCATTTCCTGGGGAGCTGCTGTGATGAGCCACACTTCTCTACCTGCTGCGATGTGCTGTTGAGCAAGGCGAGCAGTCTCTGGCCAAATCTTAGGTTTCACATTGTGCTGATAAACGTCTGCAACCAACTCAATCATCTGAGCGTATGGTCTGCCCTTGACTAACTCCAGGGCACGGTCCTTGATAGCCGAGAGCATGTGGTCTGTTTCACCTTTGGTTAGGAAAACAATCTGGTGCCAAGCAAAAGCGATGAAGTCTTTACGAGGGAAGAACTTTCTGCGATAGGCCTCTTTGCCAAACTGATAGCTGGTCGACCCACGCACTAGCGTGTTATCGACATCGAAGAAAGCCGCTGGCTGCTTCTTAGGGGATTTAGGCACGTGTCTAGTCTAGGCAGAGAACTGGAATAATCTTGAGACATGGGAGCAACCATAAATCTGACCTTGATAGGTAAATCAGGCTGTCACCTCTGTGATGAAGCTAGGTTGACGGTCAATGCCGTGGTTGGATCATTCAGGACTGAACACTCTGCAGGGGTAGCCAGACATATTCAAGTAAACCTTGTTGAACACGACATCTTGGTTGACGAAGACCTCTGGAAAAAATATTCAGAAGAAGTCCCAGTACTTCTGATCAATGGCAAAGTCCATAACTATTGGCGAATTGATCCAGTCAGATTGCGCGGAGCTTTAGACGAATTCGTTTAGTAACCATCTCTTGACTTCCCCTTAAATATCTATACGATATGTCTATACAGACAATCGACAAAAAGGGCAGAGAGATGAGTAAAAAAGTGATCCAGAAAGCTCCAGATACTGCAATCGAAAGCGTGATTACCAGGATGTTCATGAACGGCGGTAGCCAGGCAATTCGAATACCCGCAGCCATGAGAGTCGATACTGAACAGGTGAGAATCTCTTGCGATCCCGTCACCAGGGTTATCACCATCGAGCCAATGGATAGAGAAGCCATGAAGGTGGCGTTCATAGCCATGGTCAGATCACTCACAGAAGAAGAGCGAGCAGAAATAAAGGCAATGGAATTCGAAAAGGATATTTCTGTTCCAACAATAAATCCAGCAGTTGCCGAGTTTTTTAGAGATTCCGAATGAAGTACCACCTAGATGCCAGCACCATCATTGACATTATGAGATTCCAACGAGAAAGCCTTTTGAATTTTGAACTAGCAAACATTCAGGATCTGGCAATGTCATCAATTGTCGCCCACGAACTCTGGGCAGGGGCAAACAGTCAGAACATAGGCCCAAGATCACTTGCTAATCTTCGTTTGTTTACTTCAATGATTGAGGTCATACCCTTTGATAAGCAAGCCTCTGAGCAGTCCGGCAAATTAGTGGTTCAGCTGACACGCGAAGGTATGGGGATAGGCAACATTGATCCATTGATTGCGGGGCACGCCCTCTCTCAAGGTGCTGTGCTAGTCACAAGAAACATAAAACACTTCAGTAGAGTTCCAGATTTAGATGTTCTTGATTGGTCAAAACACGAGGGCTAAAAGTTGTTGCTATTCAACAAGTTAGGCCAGGTTCTGGTCAGCCCAGACCTCGATGGCTTTCTTGATGTAGGCGGCAAGTCCAGGCTCAAATGCTTCGTAGGTTGCTTCGAAGCCGGGGTCTAGAACATACATCAAAGCTAGAGATTTATAAGCCTGCTTGTTTGGTGTCCAGAACTGTTTGACGAATGCATAGTGGTCAGCAATTAGCTTCTGCACATCCACATCACTAAACAGAGCACCTTTGCGCTTTTGTTCTGCAACAGCTTCAGCTATTGCATCATGCTGCGCCTTGAACTGAGCTTCTTGCCCTTCGGTATATGAGGCGTTGACGCCTTGTATCTGAGAGGAACGTTCAAACATGTCTTATGGCTCTAGGCGGTTAGGTCCACGGAATAGGTAGCCAACTTCACGAATATTTGTTTCGTGAAGAAGAAGCATTACCACTCTTAGAAGTCCCATACCGAATCCACCGTGTGATGGAGCACCGTACTTGAAGAAGTCCATGTATGACTGAAGACCAGCTGGGTCTAGACCCTTTGACTTAGCCTGTTCAATTAGAACTTCTAGTCTGTGTTCACGTTGAGCACCTGTAGTGATCTCAGTTCCACGCCAAATTAGGTCGTAGCTGTTGGTTAGGTTCTGGTTGTCTGCGTGACGCATGTGATAGAACGGACGAACAGTTGATGGGTAGTCGGTTAGGAAGACGAACTCGTGGTTGTATGTTTCAGCTACGTGAGCTGCAATCTGTCTTTCACCTTCAGGGTCCATGTCTCCACCACGAGTAATCTCGTGACCACGCTTAGCAACGATTTCTATTGCTTCAGCAAGAGGAATACGTGGGAATGGTGTTGTTGGGATAACAACATCAACATCGAAGAGTCTCTTGATTTCATCACCGTGCTGTTCTTTCACAGCTGTGATGGCAGCAACCATTAGGTCTTCTTGAATCTTCATGATGTCTTCGTGAGATTCAATGTATGAAACTTCCATGTCAACTGAGGTGAACTCGGTTGCGTGACGAGAGGTGAAAGAAGGGTCTGCTCTAAATACAGGGCCAATTTCAAAGATGCGACCGAAACCAGCCATCATTGCCATCTGCTTATAGAACTGAGGTGATTGAGCAAGGTAGGCGACAGTCTCGAAGTATTCCATCTTGAATAGCTCTGCATTTGATTCAGAAGGAGAGCTCATTAGCTTAGGTGAGTGAATCTCAATGAAGCCATTGTTGACCCAATAGGTTCTCCAGGCATGTTCGATTGTGGTCTGCACTCTAAACACTAGGTTCATCTCTGGACGACGAAGATCGATGAATCTCCAGTCCAAACGCTTATCAATGCCTGAGTCTTCAGCAATAGGGGTTTCAGGGTCAGCCAGGGTAACAACCTCTAGGCCATCAAGCTGAATCTCAATGCCGCCTAGTTTCACTCTTTCATCGTGAACAAGACGACCGGTTACCCAGACAAAGCTGCCTGAGGTAAGGGTTGAGACAGTGTCAGCTAGAGCGTCAACTTCTTCACGTCTTGGGTAAGTGACCTGAACAGAGCCTGTTTCATCTCTAAGAACGATGAATTGGATTCTCTTTTGGTCTCTAAGGGTCTCAACCCAGCCACCGATGACTACTGGGCCATCTTCACTTGCTGCTAAATCTTTGACCAGGATGCGTTCGCGCATGATTTTTTGTCCCTTGTTTTTATCGCCTAAACCCCAAGTTTAGCGGGCGATAGACTTGATGCCATGCCTGCTAAACGTATTCATCTAGTCCGCCATGGCGAGGTTCATAACCCTGGTGGCGTTCTATACGGCAGGCTTCCTAACTTTCACCTCTCTGATACTGGCCACGCTATGGCTAAAGAGGCAGCTGAGCAACTAAAGGTAATGGCCCCAGAAGTTTCAGCCATTTACTGCTCTCCACTGGTCAGGGCCCAGGAGTCTGCAAAGCCGATTGAGGAAATCTTTGGTATTGATGCCAAGATCAACGAGAAGCTCATCGAGCCACACAATGTATTTGAAGGCCAGAAGCTAAGCGCTAAAGCAATTGCTACCAAGCCACATTGGTGGTGGCACTTTAGAAACCCAGCCAAGCCTGCTTGGGGAGAGTCATTTACTTCAATCATCGAGCGCATGCATTCAGCAATCATTCAGGCCGCTGATTCAGTATTAGAAGGTGATGTTGTTCTAGTTACACACCAACTTCCAATCTGGGTTATGCATCTAAGCACTAACGGCAAGAAGCTAATGCATGATCCACGTAAGAGAAGATGTGCACTATCAAGCATCACAACATTTGAAATACATGACGGCAAGTTAGTTGAAGTTGGTTACCTAGATC
>CANKLZ010000033.1 GCA_947483795.1 Micrococcales bacterium
AATTACTACTGAACATTCAAAAAGGCAAGCCTTCTTGAAGCCAGGTTCTTGGCATCGACATTGTGCACGCTGTTGAGTTCTCAAGGATCGGATGCATCTGAGATTTCCCGCTAGGGTCCTACGCAGAGCAACTTCACTAACTTACCACTTTTTAAACTTAAGTCAAATAGACATCAGCAATTAATCTAAAATTTTCTAAACTAATTTGTGGAAGCCCAATAGGCCTGTAAGTCGCCAAATTACTGGGTTCTTTGTGAGCTTATTGGTTGCACTTGAGCCGAGATCCATAAAATGTATTTCTCAAACTGTGGGCAACAGGTAAAAGATTACGCCTGAATAACCATCAAGTCAAATCGAGATACGTATTTCGGGCTATTTCTGGCTAAAAATTCCCGCCAGGGTTTTCTTCCCTCTTCGAAGGACGGCAAACTCCCCCATGATTAGCTCGTTTAGGGTAGCTTTTTCATCGTCAACACGAACGTTGTTCAGGTAAACACCACCCTCTGCGATGGCTCTGCGACCCGCGCTAAGGCTCGCAACTAGCCCAGTTTCAACCAAAAGGTCTGCCACATTGGCTCCCACAGGAGCGTTAACATTTGGCAAAGCCTGAAGTGCAGCTCTCAATGTCCCCTGATCCAACTGATCCAACTCCCCCTGGCCGAACAATGCTTGCGATGCATCAATCACATCATCTGCAGCCTTAGCCGAATGAACTAGTGAGGTTACTTCATAAGCCAGTCGTTTTTGAGCTGCTCTTAGGTGAGGTTCAGAAGCCAATTGGCTTTCAAGCTCTAAAATCTCCCCTTTGCTCAAGAAAGTGAATACTTTAAGGAGATTTACGGTATTTGAGTCTTCAACGTTTAGCCAGAACTGGTAAAAAGCGTAAGGAGAGGTTAGTTCAGTGTCCAACCAAATGGCATTGCCTTCTGACTTACCGAACTTCTTACCTTCAGAGTCGGTGATTAGCGGGGTAGCAAGGATAAAAGCGCTTTTGCCCTCAACCTTATGGATGAGATCAGTTCCGCTGGTTAGGTTACCCCACTGGTCGCTACCGCCAATTTGCAAAACACAGTTGTTTCTTCGGTATAACTCAAGAAAGTCCATCCCCTGAAGGATCTGGTACGAGAATTCAGTAAATGAAATGCCGGCATCTGAGTTCAGACGGGCTGAAACGGCATCTTTGCTCAACATCTTGCCCACTCTAAAGTGCTTACCGATGTCTCTTAGGAAGTCAATTGAACTCAGTGGTGCAGTCCAGTCCAAGTTGTTTACTAGTTTGGCTGCATTTGAGCCCTCGAAAGATAGGAATCGCTGTGCCTGCGAGCCTAGCCTTTCAACCCAGTCCGCAACGGTCTCTTTGGTGTTGAGCGCTCGCTCTGAAGTCGGCTTAGGATCTCCGATGAGCCCGGTAGCTCCACCAATCAATACCAAAGGGTTATGCCCTGCAAGTTGCAGTCTGCGCATAACAAGAAGTTGAACAAGGTTTCCTAGGTGCAAGCTTTGAGCAGTTGGGTCAAAGCCACAGTAGAAAGTAAGTTGAGATGATCTGAGAGCATTACTTAGTTCAGTCTCATCAGTTGAGATGGCTACTAGCCCCCGCCACTTCAATTCTTCCCAGACATCGGGAAAAGAAGGGTCATTGCTCTGGTGTTGAAGTGCTTCGCTTGTCGCCATTACTAAAACCTACCTGTTTTCGCTAGGCACCAGTTTACGCAACGCACTGATTTGATCTAAGACTCTAGGTACTGCAGTGCCGCCAGTGCCTGTTCTGGACCTTATAGATCCTGACACACTTAGTACCTCACGAACCTCTGGTGTCAAATGAGAACTGATAGATGCTAAATCCAGGTCTGTCACCTCATCTAGCTCCAAGCTGTTGCTTTCGGCAAAGGCAACTAGTTTTCCAGTGATTTCATGAGCGTCCTTGAAAGGAACTCTTTGCTTGACTAACCACTCAGCAACATCAGTTGCAAGTGAGTAACCTGCTGAAGCTAGCTCTTCCATCCGTGCAGTGTTGAACTGCATGGTTGCAACCATTCCCGTAAAGGCAGGGAGAATGAGCAACAGGTTATCCGCAATGTCGAAAACTGGTTCTTTGTCTTCCTGGAGATCACGGTTGTAAGAAAGTGGTAAGGCTTTCAAAGTTGAAAGCAGCCCGGTTAGATCACCGATGATTCTTCCCGCTTTGCCTCGAGTCAATTCAGCAACATCCGGATTCTTTTTCTGCGGCATGATTGATGAACCTGTTGAGAAAGCATCCGCAAGTTTGATGTAGTTGAACTCAGCGCTTGCCCAAATGATAATTTCTTCTGCAAACCTCGAGAGGTTGATTGAAATCAAAGTTCCGATGAAGGCAAATTCAGCTACAACATCACGTGATGAAGTTGCATCCATCGAGTTCGCCATTGGAGCAGTCAGGCCTAAAGCTTCGGAGACGATATTTGGATCTAGCTCTAAAGATGTTCCGGCTAGTGCACCTGCACCATAAGGTGAAAATGAAGCTCGCTCTCGCCACTGAGCCAAACGCTCAAGGTCTCTAACCAAAGGCCAGGCATGGGCTAGGAGGTGATGAGAAAGAAGAACAGGTTGAGCATGTTGGAAATGTGTGCGACCTGGCATTGGCTCACTGAGGTGCTCCTGAGCTAACGTAGTTAGAACATCAATCAACTGAAGGACTTCAGCCTTCAATAGTTGAGCCTGATCGAGAAGGTAGATGCGAATCAATGTAGCAATCTGATCATTTCTTGATCTACCTGCTCGCACCTTGCCACCGAGTTCAGGACCAACCATTTCAATAAGTCCGCGCTCAAGTGCACTGTGGACATCTTCGTCAGAGGCCTTAGGAACAAACATTCCTGAGGAAACTCTTTTGTCTAGTTCAACTAAAGACTTATCAAGTTTTGCTAACTCAGCTTCAGCCAGATAGCCAGCAGCCCTGAGTGCAAGAATGTGTGCTCTGGTTCCCTTGATGTCGTATGAGGCTAAACGCCAATCAAAGTGGATTGAACGACTTAGTGCAGCTACTGCGTCATTGGTGCTTCCAGTAAACCGGCCACCCCATAGCGATGATGATTCAGACATGACTACTTCTTATCTCTGTTAGCGTCTCGTCTAGCGGCAATCTTGCTTGGTAAAGCCCAAAGTTCAATAAAACCCTTAGCCAATGACTGGTCGAAAGTGTCACCGGTGTCATAGGTAGCAAGGCTAAAGTCATACAAAGATTCATCTGACTTGCGACCAGTAACCACTGCCCTACCACCCTGCATCTTCATGCGAACATCACCTGTCACATGCTCCTGGGTGTGATCGATAAAAACGTCTAGCGATCTCTTCAAACCTGAGAACCAGAGGCCCTCATAAACAAGATCTGCCCATCGGGCTTCAATGCCACGCTTGAATCTGTTCACATCACGTTCGAGAGTCAGATTCTCTAATTCTTCGTGAGCGGCAATAAGAGCAATGCCCGCTGGAGATTCGTAAATCTCACGGCTCTTGATTCCAACTAGTCGATCTTCAACAATATCGATTCGCCCAACTCCATGAGCTCCAGCTAAGTCATTCATCCTTTGAATTAATTCGATAGCTGAATAACGAACGCCATCAATGGCTACCGGTATGCCCGATTCGAAAGAAATTGTGATTTCAGTGGCTTCTCTATAGACATCTGGATCCTGAGTGTATGAATAAAGGTCTTCGATCGGTGCGTTCCACGGATCTTCAAGGAAACCTGTTTCCACCGCTCTTCCCCAAACGTTTTGGTCAACAGAGTATGGCGACTTCTTGTTCTGAGCAATGGGAAGGTTGTTCTTCTCGGCAAATTCAATTGATTTATCTCTAGTCAAAGCTAGGTCTCTAATCGGAGCAATTGACTTTAGTTCTGGAGCAATCGCAGCAACAGCAGCTTCAAAACGAACCTGGTCATTGCCTTTACCTGTGCAACCGTGAGCCACACTGTCTGCCCCAAGCTTTCTAGCAACGCTAGCTAGGTGCTTACCAATCAAAGGTCGTGACAATGCCGATACCAATGGGTATCTCTTCTGATACAAGGCATTTGCCTTTAGCGCTGGCATCAAATAGTCATCGGCAAACTCAGACTTAGCATCAATAACGATTGCCTCAACAGCGCCACAGTCCAAGGCACGCTGACGAATGGCATCCATGTCTTCGCCACCCTGGCCAACATCGATAGCTAGAGCCACAACTTCTTTACCTGTAGCCTCCTTCAACCAGCCGATACCAACAGAGGTATCTAGGCCACCTGAATAGGCAAGCACTACACGTTCTGACATTGTTGCTCCTTAAATGCTCTCGACTACAAACGTCATCGGGATTACTTTGATTTTACTTGGCACGTTGATCTAACCAAACCATCAGCGCTTTTTGTGCATGAAGACGGTTTTCAGCTTGATCCCAAATCACAGCTTGACTGCCATCCAAGACCTCAGCGCTGATCTCATACCCACGGTAAGCAGGTAGGCAGTGCAAAACTATTGCATCGGGTTTGGCAAGAGCTAAGAGTTCAGAGTCAATAGTGAAACCAGCGAAGTCCTGAACTCTTTGTGCCTTTTCAGCTTCCTGCCCCATAGACACCCAAGTGTCTGTAGCTAAAACATCCGCACCAACAACTGCTTGTGCCGAAGAATGAGAAACCGAAACAGATCCACCTGTGGTCAAAGCGATCTCTTGTGCCTCAGCGACAATTGAACTGGCAGGTGAGTATTTCTCAGGAGTGACGATGACCACATGCATTCCAGCCATAGCTCCGGCCAATAAATAAGAATTAGCCATGTTGTTGCCATCACCGATGTAGACAAGTTTCAATCCTGCTAACTTACCTTTGTGTTCTTGAATGGTCAGCAGATCGGCCAAAAGTTGGCACGGGTGAAACTCATCACTGAGTGCATTGATAACTGGCACCTTAGAAAAGGCAGCCATCTCATCCAAACCGGCCTGAGCATAAGTTCGCCAAACTATCTGAGCAACTTGACGATCTAATACTCGTGCTGTGTCCGCTACAGACTCCTTAGCTCCCATCTGACTGCCCTGAGAATCAATGATTAGAGGAACTCCACCAAGGTCGCTGATACCAACAGCGAATGAAACTCTTGTTCTAGTGGAAGTCTTGTCAAAAATCACCGCCACAGTTTTCGGTCCAGCGAAAGGCTTTTGAGAATAAGGGTTTGCCTTGAGCTCTAGAGCAAGTTTCAATATCTCTTCTTGCTCACTGGGAGTAATGTCATCGTCCCGAAGGAAATGTCTAGTCATATTTCAATCTTCCTCTTCAATCCCGTTATGGCAGCACCAAAGTGCCTATTCCAGAAGGTGTAAATACTTCCAGCAGAATGCTGTGTGGGACTCTCCCATCAATGATGTGTGCCTTTGACACACCACCTTGAACAGCGTTCAAACAAGCCTGCATCTTAGGAATCATGCCTGACTCAAGATCAGGTAGAAGTTCTTCAAGTTCAGAGGCTGCAAGCTCGCTAACCAAAGACTCCTTGTTGGGCCAATCGCTATAAAGCCCTGGCACATCAGTTAGGACAACCAATTTCTCGGCCTTTAGAGCAATTGCAAGTGAAGCCGCAGCCAAATCTGCATTAACGTTGATCAGCTGTCCAGTGCTATCCGGTGCAACTGTTGAGATAACAGGAACCAATCCAGAATCTAGAGAGCTCCACAGTCCTGAAGGATCGACTGATACAACCTCGCCCACCAGCCCTAGGTCTGCTCGTGTAATTGCTGCCGTGAACAACCCATTTGTTTCGCCATTGAATACAGCAGCCTTTGCCCCAGCTTGTTCAATCATCTTTGCCAAAGGAACACTTATGCCGTTCATCAGAACATCGCGAACAACTTCGATGGCCTCAGGTGGGGTTACCCGAAGTCCATCAACGAATTCGCTTTTCAATCCCAACTCAGATAAGCGGGATGTGATTTGCGGACCACCACCGTGAACAACAACAGCTTTTATGCCAACCAGATTCAAGAAGGCTATGTCCTCTGCGAAAGCATTCTGAAGCTGCTCATCAACCATGGCATTCCCACCGAACTTGATAACAAAAACTCTGCCTTGAAATTTTCTTATCCACGGTGCCGAATCAATGAGGGTTTGTGCCTTGATACGGGCAAGGTCCAAATTCGTCTGATCTGCCTTTATCATTTGGACGCACCCACAATTCCAGTGCTTTCACTCAAACCCAATGCGATATTCATGCTCTGCAAGGCAGCACCAGCTGTGCCCTTTACTAAGTTATCGATGGCTGAGATAACAATTACTTTCCCGCTAGCCTCATCAACCGCAACACCGATCTGAACCTTGTTGTTGAATTGAACATCAGATGTATTAGGGAATTGCCCCTGCGGCAGCAATTCAATGAAATGCTCTGAGCCGTAAGCACCCTCAAAAGATTTTCTGACTTGAGCTAAATCTTTACCAGGTAGAAGCTGCGCTGTGTTCACAGCCAGTATTCCTCTAAACATTGGCACCAATACCGGTGTGAAGGTAAGAGAAACATTGGTTTCAGAAATCCTGTTTAGGTTCTGCTCAACTTCAGGTATGTGACGGTGTACTCCACCAACTTGATACGCAAAAGCAGAGGCAAGCGCTTCTCCTTGATTCACTTCGGCGTTACGTCCTGCACCACTGGTGCCAACTGACAGAGTTGAAACTAGATCAGTAGGTGAAACCAGTTTGTCCCTTAGTAATGGAGCAAAAGCTAAAGTGATGGCTGTTGCATTACAACCAGGGGCAGCTATTCTCTTTTGCCCTAAAAGTAATGCGCGTTGTTTTGAGTTGTTCTCTCTTAGTAACTCAGGCATGCCATAGACCCAAGATCCAGCATGTTTGGTTTTATAGAACTTCTCAAAAGCTTCAGCTGATTCGAGACGGAAGTCGGCTCCACAATCCAATACAAGAACGTCGTCATCAATCCAGCCCGCAATTTCTGCTGACTTGGTGTGTGGAAGAGCTAAGAAAACGACGTCATGACCTGCGAGATTATCTTTGGTGTTTTCGACAAAAACTAATTCTGAGTACTTGGTCAAGTCTGGATTTAGCGAACCTAAAGTTGTACCAACACTGCTGTTACCAGTTACTGTAACAAGTTCCATATTCGGGTGATTCTCTAAAACCCGAGCAAGCTCGCCCCCGACAAATCCGCTAGCGCCGGATATTGCAACCTTTAGTTTCATGGCTGACTCCTTAGAAGATTTAGTTACGCTCTGATTGTTGCGCCAAATTTGGCATTAGCTGCTGAGACTGCATTGTCTCTAGCTACACTTGCCTCAACCTGAGTCAAGGTTCGATCATTCGCTCTGAATCTGAGTGCAAAAGTCAATGACTTCTTGCCTTCTTCTAGGTTGGTGCCTCTGTAGTCATCTACTAAAACTATTTCTTCAAGAAGTTCCCCTGCTGCTCCTCCAAGCACCTCAAGTACTTCGCCAGCCGGAACCTGCACATCAATAACTAGAGATAGGTCTTGGGTTGCTGCTGGGTATGTGTCAACTGCTCCCGCTTGGATAAGCTCAGGCGCATTTGCAAATAATAGTTCTAAGTTGATTTCAGCTACTCCAACTTGACGCGGTAAGTCATTAGCAAGAGCTAGTTCAGGGTGCAACTCTCCAGCGAACCCTACGGTTACCTCAGTTCCCTTAATTTTTAGCGCTGCAGTTCTACCTGGGTGAAAACCTTTAGGAGTTGCCTGCTCTAGATCAAGCTCTAAACCAACCGCATGAGCTGCAACTCGAGCAGCTTGAATCGCATCGGCATATCCTGAACGACTAGCCTTACGGCCAACCTGATCAGCGATTCTGTTACCAACAAACACGACACCTAGCGACAAAGGTTGGTGCGGAACGCTTTCGTGCAACAGTTCCAAATCTTTAGCACTTGGCAAAACTGTTCCGCTAGGGAGTGTTACCTCGTTGTTTGATTTAGCCGGGTTGAACACCAAACCAACTTCATAAATAGACAAATCAGTGAGAGTTCTAGAAACGTTTCGCTTAGCCGCGTCAATAAGTCCTGGCAGCATAGACAAACGCATCTCATTGACGTCTTCTTGCATTGCATTGGCCAAGACAACTCGAGCTATATTGTCTTCCGCGAAGAATGAGTTCTGCTCAGTCTTCAGGAATGGATATGTGAGTACTTCAACATGCCCAGTTGCTGAAAGTTGGTTCAAAACTGCTCTTCGCATCTTCTGATTCTTAGACAAACCTCGGCCTGGAGGTGCTACCGGCAACCTTGAAGGAATGCGGTCATAACCTGTGATCCGTGCAACCTCTTCGACTAAATCTGTCTTGTGTGTGATGTCTGGCCTCCAGCTAGGAACCATAACTTCAAAGCCACCGTCAACTGTTGCAACTATGCAACCGATTTCATTCAACGTCTTAGTTATTTCAGCTGCGCTGTATTCGACACCAGTTAGCTCAGATGCAAAGTCTGCAGGCAAGAAAACTGTTTTGTCAGTTGCTGAGTTATCAACAAAACTTCCTAGTGAATCTGCTGTTGCACCTGCAAATTCCTCTAGAAGTGCGATTGCTCTGGCCGCTGCGAACTCTGCAACTTTAGGGTCAACACCACGTTCGTATCTCTTGGATGCTTCGCTAGGAAGTTTGTGTCTACGGGCAGATCTAGCAATCGAGACGCCATCAAAGTTGGCTGACTCAAGCAATACAGACACACTTTCTGAACTTACTTCTGTTGCCGCTCCACCCATGACACCGGCTAAACCAATAGCACCAGATGCATCAGCAATAACTAAATCTTCGGCGTGAAGATTTCGTTCTTGACCATCTAGGGTCTTTAGAGTTTCACCCGATTTGGCTCTTCTTACAGTGATTGAACCGTTCAGTTTGGCCGAGTCGTAAGCGTGCAGTGGTTGACCCATTTCAAGCATGACGTAGTTGGTGATATCAACAACGATAGAAATCGATCTCATGCCCGCAAGCTTTAACCGCGAGACCATCCAAGGTGGTGTTGGTGCAGCAGCATTCACATTGCTAACACTTCTAACAACAAACTTGGTTGAGCCGACTCTGCCTCTGATCGGAGCATCATCTTTAATCTCTATCTTGAAACCTTCGCCATGAACCGGCTTGACTGAATCAATAGGGTCGGTGAACTTAGCGCCGGTTGCGTGAGCAAACTCTCTAGCAATACCTCGGATAGAGAAGCAGTAACCACGATCAGGTGTTACGTTAACCTCTGCCGCCTGGTCATCAAGCCCTAGAAGAGCAAGAGCATCTGTGCCAACTTCAGGATCGAGTCCCAGGGTTACAAGACGGAGAATTCCTTCGTGATCCTCGCTTAGGCCAAGCTCACGAGACGACGCAATCATTCCATCACTGGTGTGACCATAAGTTGATCTGGCAGCTATCTTGAAATCTCCCGGCAGTACTGCTCCAGGCAAAGTTACAACTACCTTGTCGTTGACCTCGAAGTTTCGAGCACCACAAACAATGCCACGAACATCTTCGCCACCGTCGCCAGCTTTTTGGCCAGCAGGAGCAACACGAATCTGACACCAACGAATTGTTTTGCCATTAGATTGTTCTTCTTCAACAAACTCAAGAACTTGTCCTACAACAATTGGCCCAGTAAGGCCGTAGCCGTGTGCGCCTTCTTCTTCTAAACCGACCCTAACCAATTCGGCCATAACAGTTTCAGCATTTGAATGCTTAGGAAGTTCAACAAATTCACCTAACCAAGACAATGGAACGCGCATTAGAGCACCACCCCGAATTGCTTTGAGAATCGAACATCTGCTTCGACCATGTCATGCATATCTTTGACATCGTTACGGAACATCAGAGTTCTTTCGATACCCATACCGAAAGCAAATCCTGAATAAACTTCTGGATCAATTCCAGCAGCTAGCAATACGTTTGGATTGACCATGCCGCAACCGCCCCACTCAACCCAACGAGCTCCACCTTTAGCGCCTGGATGCCAAACATCTAACTCAGCTGAAGGTTCTGTGAACGGAAAGAATGATGGACGCAAGCGAATCTTTGCATCAGGACCAAACATAATTCGAGCAAAGTGTTCCAAGGTTCCCTTGAGGTCAGCCATGGTTAGACCTTTGTCAACGGCTAAGCCTTCTACCTGATGAAATACAGGTGTGTGGGTTGCATCAAGTTCATCTGTTCTAAACACACGACCTGGACATAGGACGTAAACAGGTAGTTCACGTTCCAAAAGTGATCGAACTTGAACAGGTGAGGTGTGTGTGCGAAGAACTAGGTGAGCTTCAACTGGCTCAACAAAGAAAGTGTCCTGCATAGCCCGAGCTGGGTGATCTGCATCAAAGTTCAGCGCATCGAAGTTAAACCATTCGCTTTCGACTTCTGGACCTTCAGCAATTTCCCAACCCATACCGATGAAAACATCTGAGATTTCATCCTGCAGAAGAGATAGTGGATGCCTAGCTCCCAATACCTGGGTCATTGGAGCTGCTGTTACATCAACGCTCTCCTCAAGAAGTTTCTGGTTCTGTTCTGCTTGATAGAAAACAGCCTCGGCTTTTGAGAATGCTTCGTTCAGTTCTGCTCTGGCAGCAGTAATAAGTTTTCCAGCATCTGCTTTTTGGTCTCCTGGGAGTTTTCCCATCAGAGAGCTAAGTTTGGTGATCCCAGAGTTCTCCCCGACCGCTGAGGATCGAATTGCTTTTAGAGAAGCAAGGTCTGTGGCACCTTGGATAAGTGTCAGAGCGTCAGAAACCACAGCATCAACTGATGCTTTAGTGATTTCTACGTTCTCGGACATTAGACCTCAAGTATATCTTTCAAGTTTTAAATGCAGGCTTAGCTTGCCACTGAGTTCTGAGCGAAGGCCGAAGAGTAAAGGCAGACACTGGCAGCTGTTGCTAGGTTTAGTGACTCTGCTGCTCCGTAAATAGGCACTGCCACTACTCGATCAGCTAAAGCCAATATTTCTGGCTCAAAGCCCCAGGCTTCATTGCCAAATAGCCAAGCAGTTGGCTCTTTAAGGCTTCCGTCCTGCGCTAACACTGGAAGAGAATCTCCAGTTGCATCAGCAGCTAATACCTGAATACCAGCGGCTTTCAGGGCAGCAACAGTTTCATTGATATCAACATCCACTACAAATGACAGATGGAACATTGAACCAGTAGTCGATCGAACAACCTTGGTGTTATAAATATCCACACTGCCTGAGGTGAAAATCACTGCATCAG